>CAZZHN010000056.1:0-22041 GCA_964654065.1 uncultured Solibacteraceae bacterium | reverse complement strand
CCTTCTGGGTGTAAACCAGACGCTCTAACCAGCTGAGCTAACCGCCCGTCCTCACTTGAGTGTAACATCTGCCTTCGCTGCGCCCCCGCGGTGCAGGCCGCCGGCAGAGCGCGCTAAGATGGTGCCCTATGGCGCGCTGCCCTTCGTGCTCCCGCGAGTTCACTGAGGCAGGAAAGTTCTGCCCCTGGTGCGCCACGCCGGTCGACGCCACCTCGGCAGAGACCGCGGTCCTGGCGCCGCCAGTGTCCAGGCCGCCATCGGCATCCAACCCGCCTTTAGCCACTTCCAGCGCGGTGGATGAAGGCCGTTTCCTGCCCGGCACCTTGCTCGCCTCGCGCTACCGCATCGCCGGCCTGTTGGGGCGCGGCGGCATGGGCGAAGTCTACCGCGCCACCGACCTTACCCTGGGCCAGGCCGTCGCCCTCAAGTTCCTGCCCGAAGCCGCTTCGCGCGATGAGCGCGCGCTGGCGCGCTTCTATAACGAAGTCCGCACTGCGCGCCAGGTCACCCATCCCAACGTCTGCCGCGTCTATGACGTCGGCCAGGTCGACGGTCTCGAGTTCATTTCCATGGAATACGTCGACGGCGAGGACCTCTCCGTCCTGCTGCGCCGCATCGGCCGCCTGCCGGTCGATAAAGCCGTCGAAACCGCCCGCCAGATCTGCGCCGGCCTCGCCGCCGCTCACGAAAAAGGCGTCCTGCATCGCGATCTGAAGCCGGCGAACATCATGATCGACGGCCGCGGCCAGGCCGTCATCATGGATTTCGGACTCGCCGGCCTCAGCAGCCAGTTGCAGGGCGACGTGCGCAGCGGCACGCCTGCCTACATGTCGCCGGAGCAGCTGTCCGGCTCCGAGGTGACGTTCAAGAGCGACATCTATGCACTCGGCCTGCTGCTCTATGAGCTGTTCACCGGCAAGCGTGCCTTCGAAGCGGCCACCATGATGGACCTGATGCGCTTGCAGGAGCAGGCTCGCCCGGCCAGCCTCACCACCCTGGTGAAGGAGTTGGATCCGGCCGTGGAACGCGTGGTGCTGCGCTGCCTGAGTCCCGACCCGCGCCAGCGGCCGGCCTCCGCTTTGGCCGTCTCCGCCGCTCTTCCTGGCGGCGACCCGCTGGCGGCGGCCCTGGCGGCTGGCGAAACGCCCTCGCCTGAATTGGTCGCCGCCGCCGGCGAAACCGAAGGCATGCGGCCAGCCATCGCGCTCTCCTGGCTGGCCGCAGCGCTGGTGTTCACCGCCGTTGCCGGTTTCGTGGGCCCCAAAATTACTCTCAGCGCCGAGGTGCCTTTAGAGATTGCGCCCGCTGCATTGGCGCATCAGGCGCGCCTCATGCTGAGAGGTTTCGGCTACACCGCGCGCCCCGCCCACACTGTGTCGGGTTTGGACGGGTACCCGGTTTATCAGAATTACTTGAAATCTCATCCCGACCTCGCGGCGCGCCGCTGGCGCAATCCCACTGCCGGTCTCCCACCGCTCGTGCGTTTCTGGTTCCGGGAGAGCCCGCAGGACCTGATCGGCTCCCGCAGCCTGAACACGATTCCCACTTACGAAGACCCGCCCGAGAGATATCCGGCATGATTCGCCTCCGCACCGACCGCGAAGGACGTCTCCTGGACCTCGATGTGGTTCCCCCGCAAAAGGAGCCGGCGGCGCCTCCCGCACCCGCTTTCGACTGGAGCCGGCTGTTCGCCGCCGCCGGCCTCGACTTCGCCCAGTGGCGCCCCGCCGAACCTGAATGGACGCCGCTCGCCAACTGGGATGTGCGCGCCGCCTGGACCGGCGCCGATGCGGTCACCGGTTCGCCCCTCCGCATCGAGGCCGCGGCATGGCGCGGCCGGCCCGTCTTTTTCCGCATGATCGGCGACTGGACCAGGCCGGAGCGCACGCAGCCGCCTTCCATAGGCCAGTCGTGGCCGCTGGTGGTGGTGCTCTATCTTGTCTTCGCGGCGGCGTGCGTCATTGCCTGGTTCAATCACAAACAGGGGAAGGGAGACAGGCGCGGCGCTACCGCTCTGGCACTGCTCTGCTTCGGCTTGTGTGCCGGCGGCCATTACCTGGCCACGCCCCATGCCGCCTCGCTGCTGGAGATTGACACATTCTGGCGCGTGGTCTCCTTGGGCCTCATCAATGGCGGCCTGGCCTGGATCCTCTACCTGGCGCTCGAGCCCTGGGTGCGAAAGCTCTGGCCGCACACCCTGATCGGCTGGACGCGTTACGCCGCCAAGGGCGTTCGGGACCCTCTGGTGGGCCGCGACCTGTTGATCGGCATCGCCGCGGGCACCCTCCTTGTCGTCGGCGACTACATTCAGGTGGTCTCCCACGGCGCGGGTGGAGCTCCCAACATACCGGACCTGGACGCGCTCACCGGCGTGCGCCAAAGCGCCTTCCTGATCTTGAACGCGATCTTCAACAGTTTGTTCTTATCCGTCCTTCTCTTCTTCTTGTTCTTCGTGCTGCGCCTCGTGCTGCGCCTGCAATGGCTGGCCGCCATCGTGTTCGTCGCGATTTCCACCCTGATCTTCAACGGCTCGGGATCCAACTGGCTCGATATTTCCTTCCTGGCCGCCTTCGGCGCGATGTTCGCGGTCGTCCTGCTGCGCTTCGGCTTCCTGGCCCTGATGGTGATGATCGCCGTGGACGCCGTTGTCAGTAACGTCCCCTGGACCGCGGATCCTTCCGCGCTCAACCTCGCAGTGCTGGCGATTGTCGCCATCATCGCCGTATACGCCGCCCGCACCGCGCTGGCGGGCCGCCCCATCTTACGCGGCGATCTGCTCTAGCCGCACAGTCGCGCCGCATTATCCTCGATCGATCAGTGGGGCGGACGCCCTCGTCCGCGCGCGACCCCCAGGTCGCGCCCCGTTCATCCCGTAGCGGCAGCAGTTTCCCCTAGCCCCCCGCCCCAGCGCGATTCCACCACCTGGCTGCCGCTGCCCTGCGGAACTTCACCCACTCAAGTGAGTGGGCTGTTGAGTTTCACCACTGATTCTGCGTAGGTTACCGTTCCGTCGCCGTGGCAGCGGAATTGCACTCCTCCACGGCATGGCATATGTAATCACAGATACTTGCACGAAGGACAAGTTGTGCATCGAGGCTTGCCCGGTGGATTGCATCCATCCCAAGGAAGACGAAGCCAGCTTCGCCGACGCCCCGCACCTGTACGTCAACCCCGCCGACTGCATCGATTGCGGCGCCTGCATTCCGGTCTGCCCGACGAACTCGATCTACACGCTCGAGGATCTGCCCGCGGACCTGGCACATTTCGCGAACGCGAACGCGGCCCATTACAACTGATCTCCTCCGAGGGCGGCTGCCGGCAGGCCACGGGCCAGCGCGCGTGTACTCCGCCGCCGCCCGCACTCTCTCCTCAATCTTCGCTCCCGGTTCAGCGAGCAGGGCCCACCCCACCCGCCAAACGTCCGGTCTTCGATAGCTTTTGGCTATCCTGCCTCAAAATGTTTTCTATTTGACTGTCGCCGGCACGCCCCCTATCCTACGCTCGGGTTGGGGCGGGGCTTCGCCGGATCGCTGAATGAGGGATGCTGGTCAGGTGCGGCATCCGATGACGGGCCGGCCTGGTGCGCCCCCGGCAGCTGCGCAGAGCCAATGATTGTCCGGAAGCTCGAGTACCTGATTGCGCTGGCGCGCGAGGGACACTTCGCACGCGCAGCCGCGGCCTGTCACGTATCCCAACCCACCCTCTCTGCGGCCATCCGCCAACTGGAAATTGAGATGGGCGTGCTCATCGTCAAGCGGGGCCCGCGATTTCACGGACTGACGGAAGAAGGAGAGCGCGTTCTCGCGTTCGCGCACCGTATGGCGACCGAGTGCGAGCGCCTGCGCAAGGAACTTGCCGATCAGGGCCGCGAGACTTTCGGAACCCTGCGCGTTGGCGTGATCCCATCCGCCATCCCTCTCGTCCCGGCCCTGACGATCCCCTTCCACCAGCAGCACGGGCAGGTCAACCTGAAAATCATTGACCTGAACCCGCCGGACATTCTGCGTGCGTTCGAGGACTATTCGCTCGACGTCGCGATCACTTACCTCGAGGAAGAGGTGCGCCGGCACAGCCGCACGCACCCCTTGTACACGGAGAGGTACAGTCTGCTCATCCGGCAGGGAGCCGCGTTCTCGGGCCGGAAAAGTGTTTCCTGGGGTGAAGCTGCGCAGTTGCCTTTGTGCCTGCTCGCACCGGAGATGCAGCACCGCGGTTCGCTGCCAGCCGGCCTGTTCGGCCACACGGCGGCGAGTCCGCCGCACATCGAGACCAACTCGCTCAGCACCCTCTACTCCCACGTCCTGTCCGGCGCGTGGGCCTCGGTTCTGCCGCGATCTCTTGCCAGCAGCGCCGGCGGCGATAGCGGAGCCTATGAGACGATCGATCTTCCCAGGTCCGGCGAGCCTCCCTGCGTGGGAGTGATGATTCCAGACCGCGACCTCTCCCTGCCGCTCGCCGAGGCGTTCTTCCAGATTGCCTTAACCACCAAGCCCTTGCGTTCCCGCCGTAAGTCATAGCGGAACCTGTGATTCCGCACCGAATAGACGTTCTCTATGTCGCGTTAGGAATTTTCTATTTGACTTCCTCTCCGCCCGGCCCCAAACTGATTCGAACCAGTAGCCGGAATAAGGAGGGGCCATGGTCACCTTGGAGGCTGCCCGCAGAGTCATTGCGGCCGCCGAGAACAAGTCGCGCGAAATCGGACAACCGATGAACGTCGCCGTGGTCGACGAAGGCGGTAATCTCGTGGCCCACGTCCGCATGGACGGAGCCTGGATCGGCAGCATCGACATATCGCAGAAAAAGGCCTACACGTCGCGGGCTTTCGATATTTCCACCAAAGATCTGGCGGCTCATTCGCAATCCGGCGGCCAGTTCTTCGGCATCCACGCTTCCAACCACGGAAAGATCATGATCTTCGCGGGCGGAATCCCGCTCAAGGAAAACGGAAAGGTAGTAGGCGCAGTTGGCGTCAGTGGCGGCTCGGGAGATCAGGATCACGCCGTGGCCGAGGCCGGCGCGGCTGCTTTCTAGGCAAAAGCTGGACTTTGCCTTGGCCGCCGCTTGACGGCAGCCCGGTCTATTTGAGTGATAGAAATAACCAATTTGACTCTCGGTTCGAGTTTCTGTCACAGTTGACCAAACATCTCGCTTTGTTCGCGAATTCCTACGTTGATTCGAATCCGATGATGTGCCATTGCACATCGCAGGGAGATCACTATGAGTTTGCGAAACGCGAGATTTTCGAATGGCTTACTGGATTCCTGGTGCGGGCAGCTTCTGCTCTGCCTGGCGCTGCTGCCGGGAGTCGCTCACTCACAATCCATCTTTGGCGACATTCGCGGCACGGTTCGCGATACGGCGAACCTGGCCTTGCCTCACGCCGCGGTGACTCTCCACAGCCTGGATGACAACACCAGTCGCATGGCGGAGTCCGATGACAGCGGCGGATACCTCTTCGAAAACCTCAAGCCGGGGCACTATACCGTATCAGCCGTCAAGCCGGGTTTCTCTGCGTCTTCGGCCATCTCCCTGGAACTGACCGCGCGCCAGAGCGCGCGCGTAGATACCACGCTGTCGGTCGAACGCCTGCAACAGACCGTAAGCGTGGAGGCCGCGGCGGATCAAATCAATACCGAAAATAGCGTGGTGGGCGACACTCGGGGCACGGATCAATTAGTTCAGATGCCGCTCAATTTCAGAGCCCAAACAACCAGCCCGCTCGCCGCCTTGGCACTCTCTCCCAGCGTCATCACGGACAGCCAGGGCAACATCGAGGTTGGCGGCGCCACTTATTCTATGACCGGCTATTCCGTCGATGGAATTTCCACCGCGAATGTCGCGGCTAACGGCTCCCTTCAGAACGCTTACCCTTCCTCCGAGGGGCTCGCCGAAATGAAAGTCACGTCGTTCAACAACAGCGCTGAGTTCTCTCAGGTGGCCGACATCACATTCATCACAAAAAGCGGGACCAACCTGCTTCACGGCAGCCTGTTCGAATACCTGCAGAACGACGTGCTGGACGCGACCATCCTGAACTTCACCAGCAAGGCGCCGAAGAGATTCAATACTTTCGGAGGCAGCATAGGCGGCCCCATCAAGATCCCGCACTTTTATTACGGCAAAGATAAGACGTTCTTCTTTCTCGATTACGAGGGCAATCGGCGAAGAACGGCAACTCCGGAGCAGTATCTTGTGCCCACGGCGGCGGAGCGGAATGGGGATTTGAGCGGGCTGCCCATTATCAGTCCGCAAACCGGCCAGCCAACTAATGTCGCGATCAACCCCGGAACTGGTGCGCCATTCCCGAACAACGCCATACCAGCCTCGATGCTGAATCCGGTTTCCAAAAACCTGCTCAATGGGTACTATCCGCTGCCCAACGTCAATTCCGCCGGGAGCAGCTATAACTATGAAACTCTGCAGCCCATCCCTTCCAGCACCAACGGCTTTGACGGCAGGCTGGATCACTACATCACCTCCAATCAGCAGATCTTTGCGCGCTTTAGCTGGAAGAACCTGCTCTCAGACGCAGGTCAATCCGGCCCGGCGAATCCCTTGCTGCCGAACGACGTCGATACCGAGCATGATCGAAGCCTCATCGTCTCTTACAACTACACGATCAGCCCCAAGATGGTGAACGAGTTCCGTTTCGGCTTTACGAACAGCCTGATTCAGCAGACATTCCCCATCCAGGGTGCGGTCGCCGACGACCAGCTCGGCCTGACCGGCATCAGTTTTGCCAATCACCCGACAACGGGAGCGTTTCCGACCTTCAACTTCTCCGACGGAACCGGCTTCACGCCGATTGGCCGCGACAAGGACGGCCCTGGCGCTTCGCGCACCATGCAGTTTACCGACAATATCGGCCGTACTATGGGGAAACACACCATCCGCGTCGGCGTGGACGTCCGCCGGGTCTTCTACGAGACGGTTGTCCGCTGGGGCCAGTCGGACGATTTTGGCGCGTTCACCTTCAATCAGGGCGTGTTCACAGGCAGTTCCTTCGGCGATTTCCTGCTGGGCGCGCCGAACACGGATTTCATTGTGGCAAGCAGTCCCAACACGAACGAGCCGAGCGTTCAATGGGGAGTTTACGCGCAGGACCAATGGCAGGTGAGTTCTCGGATCACGGTGAACTTCGGGTTGAGATGGGAGCTGCTGCCGGAGTTTACGGAGAACCAGGGCGATATCGCCAATTTCGATCCGCGCAACGGCGATGTAGTAGTTCCTGACATTCTCCTCAACAAGACCGTGCCCTCCAGCCCGTTGCTGCAGGCGAACTACAATGCCTTTCTGATCTCTTTCAACGCATGTCAACTGCCGACGCGAAATACGTCGCTGCCATGCTCGAACGTCGTAACGGCCAGCCAGGATCATTTGTCTCAGAGCCTGCGGAATACGTATTGGCATGATTTCGATCCGCGCGTCGGCATCGCCTTCCGCCCGTTTCGGGATAATAAGACAGCCATCAGCGCCGGCTTTGGCATTTTCACGCAAACCCCGCTGGGGCAGTTGGCCTACGATTTTATCGGCATCCCGCTCGGAGCACCCTACACCTACTCCAACAACAACAACGGCGTGCCGCTGTTCACATTCCCGCAAACGTCTCCTGCGTCTACAACCGCACAGTACGGCGGAACGGGCTTCTACGACGGCATGAGCCCCAATTTCAGGGATCCTCAAACCGCGCAATGGAACGTAACGGTCGAGCGCCAGCTGACATCCGCGCTGGCCGCACGCATCACTTATTCCGGAATGAATTCGTACCGGATGAGCGTCAAGGAGGATTACAATGCTATTCCGCCGAGCAAGCAGCCCTACGTGCCGAGTCCCTACGTCGATCCGCGCGCTCCTTATCAGAACTGGGATGAGATCAACTACAGCGCGAACGCTGGCTACTCCAACTATCAGGGACTCACTCTGGAAGCCACCCAGCGGTTGTCTCACGGCCTGTATTTCCAGGGGAACTATACCTGGGCCCACAACATTAGCGACGCTCAAGGCGACGCTCCAGGCGGTTTCAGCTCGGAAAATCTCCTGTTTACCCCGTCCTACGATCAGTTCGACCTGCGCGCGTCGCGCGGAAATGTGGCAGGCATGCCGCGGCAGCGATTCCTGTTGACGGGCACTTACCAGTTACCGTTTGGTCCGCATCGGAACTGGGAGAGCAAGAGTAAGTTCGTCAACGGGGTATTAGGCGGCTGGAACCTGAACACGGTCACGCTCATCCAGTCCGGGCCGTGGCTGACCCCCACCATCAGCCCCACCGAAGACCAGTCGAACACGGGCATCATTGGCAGGGGCGGCATTACGGCGCGGCCGGACGCCGTTGGGAATCCCGCCTCGCCGGGCGGCGGCGTCCTGTATGACATCAATGCATTCGCGCCGACTCCCGCAGGGGCCGGAAGAATCGGAAACGCGGGTGTCGGTATCCTGCAAGGACCCGGCACCGTCGCCGTCTCAGCCGGGTTGTCGAAGGTCATTCCCGTCGGCGAGCGCGTTCGATTCCGCTTTGAATCCACCTTCACTAACGCTCTGAATCACACCAACTTCGCTCCGCCCGCGACCAACGTGAGCAGTCCGGAAACATTCGGCGTCCTGCAGTCGGCGCAGACCGCGGGGCAGGGCGGCAACCGGACGGGACAATTGGCGCTCCGGTTGGATTTCTAACCGCCTGAGACGCGTGATGGAGGTCAATTTTGACGAGGAGGACACTGAATGGCAATTTATCAGAGCATGCAGAGAGTGCGTTTCTCCAGCCCTGACGGGTACGCGAAGTTCAGACTGCTCTTTGCGGAAGTGGGTACTCAGCTCAAGACGCTGCCGGGATTCCTGCACTTGACGTGGTGGGTCCATCCACAGGACCCGAACTGGTACAACGAGGTCAGCCTGTGGACCAGCCTGGAAGCTCTCAAGGCCTGGCACATGAACGATTACCACAAGCAGGCCAAGGAGTGGGCGGTGAGAAGCGGCGCCATCATGGAGGACATCATCACCAACTTCGAGCTGAAGAACACGCGCCTCATCCGCGTCTGCCCTTGCTGCGCGCTCATACAAGATGTGGTTTACGAGCTGAACCGTGAGCAGGAGGCGCTCGCCAAGCCGTGTCCCAAGTGCGGCTTCCACTTTCCGGTCATGCCGGAAACCGCGGATAGCACCGCCGTATTCAAGGACGTTTGATCGCTTGGATCCGGCCCAGGCGCCAGTTCCCGGCCCGCCGCTCCTGCGTCGCCGGCCCCCCAGGATCGCTGTGTCTGACAGGACCTGCGTGTCTCACTCGTACCGCAAAGCCTTGATCGGGTCGATCGAACTCGCCCTTCGCGACCTGACGCCGAAGAGTTGCGAGCCGGCGTAGCGGCTCACCCGGCATGCGGCACGCAACCGCCAGACTGATGGCCAGCAGCGCGATCGCTTGCGCTGGATCTCAATTTGGAGTGGTGCGCCCGAGGTGATTCGAACACCTGACCTTCTGGTTCGTAGCCAGACGCTCTATCCAGCTGAGCTACGGGCGCGGCGAGAGGATGACCTATTCAATGTAACCAACCGTGCGCCGCCCGCGCAACCGGAGCCGCGGTGGGGCATGCTTTAGCTTGCCCGAAATGCTTTCTTTGGACTTTTTCAGCAGCCTCATAAGCTTGCCCGCGCCCCAGCGAAGCCGCGGGCCCCATGCGAAACCGCTGCCCCTTCTGGCACAATAGCGTTGTCCCAATGACGGAACGTCTGTATTACGCCGATTCCTACCTGCGTTCGTTTCGTGCGCAAGTGGTGGAGGTGGCCGCTGACGGCCTCACCGCCTATCTCGACCACACCGCGTTCTACCCCGCTTCGGGCGGCCAGCCTGCCGATACCGGCTCGATTGCGGGCCGGCCGGTGATCGATGTCATCGACGAAGGCGAGCGCATCGCTCATCGCCTGGGCGCGTCCGTGGCAGCCGGAGACGCCGACTGCGCCATCGATTGGCCGCGCCGATTCGACCACATGCAGCAGCACTCCGGCCAGCATCTGCTGTCCGCCGTTTTTGAAGAGCTCTTCGGCCTGCACACCGTGAGCTTCCACCTGGGCGCGGACACTGCCACCATCGACCTGGAAGGCGGCTCCGTCGAGCCGCGCATGGTCGTCGAAGCCGAGCGCCGCGCCAATGCCGTCGTATTCGAGAACCGCGCGCTGTCGGTCGAATTTGAAGACGCGGCCGCCGCCAGCGGCCTGCGCAAGCCCTCCGATCGCGAAGGCACGCTGCGCATCGTCGGCATCGCGGATCTGGATCGCAGCGCCTGCGGAGGCACCCACGTGCGCGCCACCGGCGAGATCGGGCCCATCCTGATTCGCAGGCTGGAAAAGGTTCGCGAAACCACTCGCGTCGAGTTTGTCTGCGGCGGCCGCGCTATCTGCCGCGCGCGCGCCGACTTCGAGGCGCTCACCGATGCTTCGCAGCTCTTCTCCGCTTCGTTCGACGACCTGCCCGCAGTCGCCGCAGCGCAACTCGAAGCTGCCCGCGCTTCGGACAAGACCCGCCGCAAGCTGGAAGGCGAGCTGGCGGTTTTTGAGGGCCGCGAGCTCTATGCCGCCACGCTTCCCGACGCCGCCGGCCTGCGCCGCCACACGCGCCGCCTGGAGCGCGGAGGACTCGAAGAGGTGCGAGCATTGGCGCAGAGCTTCACCGCCCAGCCCAAATCTGTGTTCGTCGCCGCGCTCAATGACCCGCCATCCGTGCTGCTGGCGGCCTCCCCGGATTCCGGCATCGATGCGGGAAAGCTCCTCAAAGCCGCGCTCACTGAAGCCGGCGGCCGTGGCGGAGGCAACTCCCGCATCGCGCAAGGCAGCGTCGCCAGCCGCGATGCTCTCGACCGCGTCCTCGGCAAGTTCTAGCGCCCGTGGCGCAGGCCTGTCCAGCCTGCTGAGCCGGGAGTTGTCTCGGCTTTTCTGTCGAGGCCTTTCGAAGTCCGTGCGATACAATGAAGGCGCACAAATCATGCAGCCGAAAATTAAGTCCACGACGGTGCTCTGCGTCCGCCGCGATAACAAGGTCGTGATGGCCGGCGACGGGCAGGTGACCCTTGGAAATGAAGTGATTAAAGCCTCGGCGCGCAAGGTCCGCCGCCTCTATAACGACAAGATTGTGGCCGGATTCGCCGGTTCCACCGCCGATGCGTTCGCCCTCTTCGCCCGTTTTGAATCCAAGCTCGAGCAGTTCAACGGCAACCTGGCCCGTTCGGTCGTGGAACTCGCCAAGGAGTGGCGCACCGATCGCGTGCTGCGCCATCTGGAAGCCCTCCTGCTGGTTGCCGACCAGGGCACCACCTACCTGGTCAGCGGCAATGGTGACGTCATCGAGCCCGACGAGGGCATCGCCGCCATCGGCAGCGGCGGCCCCTTCGCGCTTTCTGCCGCGCTCGCCCTGGCGCGCAATACCAAGCTCTCCGCCCGCCATATTACCGAGCAGGCCATGCAAATTGCCGGCAAGATGTGCATCTACACCAATGAGAACGTGACCTACGAGGAGCTCGAGTAGCCATGGTGATTTATCTCCCGAGCCAGTCCGTGGACGAAGAGCCCGTACTCGACGAGCTGACTCCGCGCGAGATCGTCCGCGAGCTCGACAAGCACGTTGTCGGACAGGCCGATGCCAAACGCGCCGTCGCCATCGCCCTGCGCAACCGCATCCGCCGCCAGAAACTGGCGCCGGAAATGGCCGAGGAGGTGATGCCCAAGAACATCCTCATGATCGGCCCCACCGGCGTCGGCAAGACGGAGCTGGCGCGCCGCCTGGCCAGGCTCTCTAACTCGCCTTTCCTCAAGGTCGAGGCCAGCAAGTTTACCGAGGTCGGCTACGTCGGCCGCGACGTCGAGGCCATGATCCGCGACCTGGTGGATATCTCCATCGACATGGTGCGCGAGGAGCGCCTGGATGAAGTCGCCGATCGCGCTGAGATGAACGCCGAGGACCGCCTGCTGGACCTGTTGATGCCGCCCCAGCCCGAGCCGAGCGAAAGCCTCGAGCGCACCCGGGAAAAACTGCGCGAGCGCCTCCGCGCCGGAAAGCTCGATGAGCGCATGGTCGAGATCGACATCAAGGACCGCGCCCCCACGCTGGAAGTCACCACCAACGCCGGCATCGAGGAGATGGGCATCAACCTCAAGGACATGCTGCCCAACCTCTTCGGCCAGAAGACGCGGCGGCGCAAAATGCGCGTGGCCGAGGCTCTCGATTACCTGGTTCAGGAGGAAGAGCAGAAGCTGATCGACATGGACCAGGTGACGCGCGCCGCGCTGGAGCGCGTCGAATCGAGCGGCATCATCTTCCTCGACGAAATCGACAAAATCGCCGGCCGCGAATCCGGCCACGGTCCGGATGTCAGCCGCGAAGGCGTGCAGCGCGACATCCTGCCCATCGTCGAAGGCACCACCGTCAACACCCGCTACGGCTTCGTCCGCACCGACCACATCCTGTTCATCGCCGCCGGCGCCTTCCACGTCTCCAAGCCGAGCGACCTCATCCCCGAGCTGCAGGGCCGCTTTCCCATTCGCGTCGAGCTCAAATCGCTCACCGTCGAAGACTTCATCCGCATCCTCAAAGAGCCGAAAAACGCCCTGTCCAAGCAGTACGTCGCTTTACTGGAAACCGAGGGCATCAAGCTGCTTCTCGGCGACGACGCCCTCGAAGAGGTGGCCAAGTTCGCCGCTCAGGTCAACCAGAGCTCCGAGAACATCGGCGCCCGCCGCCTCCACACCATCATGGAAAAGCTGCTGGAAGAGGTTTCCTTCGAAGGCCCCGACCTCAAGAAGAAAACCGTCAAAGTGGACGCGAACTACGTCCGTAAACACCTGGCCGACATCGTGAAAGATCAGGATCTCAGCCGGTACATCCTCTGAGGCGGTTTTTTCTGCGCGATGCGTGCTCCTTTTGGCGTTGGACTGTTAATCATGGTTAGCGTCGAATACCAGCTGAAGTGCACATTTCCGCCCAATAGTTAGCCGCTTTGCGTTACCGAAGACACTCTGGTTTTGGGCCGCCCGCCCCGGTAGCCTGAAATCGCACCTACTTAAGATTCGCGGCACCCAGCAGCGCTGCTCAGCAGCCAGGGGACACCGCTGGAACGCCGCAAGACCGGGACCTCTTATGCGGAACGAGTTCGAAAAGCTTGGCGCCTCGACGCGCGCTTTTTGGCGAGAGGATTGTGGACAGGACCTGATCGAGAATACCCTGTTGATGGCATTCGTGGCACTGGCGTGCGCGACCCTGTTTATGGGCGCCGGCGGCAGTATCAAAGGCATTTGGAGCACCACCAATTCCCAGTTGGTAGCCGCCAACACTTCGGCATCTTGACGCCAGCTTTACCGCCGGCCAATCACTCCCGATAGTTAGCAAATCATTGCTAACTTCAGGCAGTTCACATTAGTCGTCCTCCAGTTAGCCATTTTGCGTAACCTAAGACACTCTGGCTTTCAGGGCCCAAAATGCGTAGCCTGACGATGTTCGAACGAAGACTCGCGGCGCCCGGCCCCGCAGCATAAAGCAATACGGCACCGCAGGACAGGACAATCATTGATGCGGAACCGGCTCAACGATTACAGCGCCTCGATGCGCGCTTTTTGGCTGGAAGAAGACGGTCAGAACCTGATCGAGCACTCCCTGTTGCTCGCGTTCGTCTCTCTGGCGTGCGCGACTTTGTTCATGGGTGCCGGCCGAAGTATCAAGGGCATCTGGAGCACCACCAATTCCCAGCTGGTAGCCGCCAACACTTCGGCATCTTGACGCCGGCCCTACAGCCAGCCCATCACTACCGACAGTTAGCAGCTGGTTGCTAACTTCAGGCAGTTCACATTAGTCATCCTCCAGTTAGCCATTTTGCGTAACCTAAGACACTCTGGCTTCCCGGGGCTAAAAGGCAGTAGCCTGTCAGCATACGTAGATTTCCGGCGCCCACAAACCAGTAGCAAAAAGAGTAGTTTCGAGGGCGCCGCAAGACAGGACATTCAGATGCGGAACTGGTTCGACAATTCCGGCGCGTGGATGCGCGCTTTTTGGCGAGAAGAGACAGGCCAGAACCTGATCGAGCACTCCCTCCTGCTGGCGTTCGTGTCGCTGGCGTGCGCGACCCTGTTCATGGGTGCTGGCGCGAGTATCAAGGGAATCTGGAGCACCACCAACTCCCAGTTGGTAGCAGCCAACACATCGGCGTCCTAACCGGCGGCCGACGCGCCGGACCCTCCCTGTTCGTCTCACACTGCGCACAACTGCCGTCTGGCGGAGCGTGCGAATGCCGCATGTTAATCTCGGAAGTTGGCATGGCAGCGCATCATCTGGATTGTGCTCGACAGCGTCGGCGTGGGCGCCATGCCGGACGCTGCAGTGTTTCACGATCCGCCCGGTGCTGACACCCTGGGCAACATTGCGCGCCTGCGCGGCCTGAACTTGCCGAACCTCGCGCGCCTGGGATTGGGCAACATCCGGCCGGTTCATGGCATCCCGCCCGCCGCATCTCCCGGCGGCGCTTACGGGCGCTGCGCGCTGGCTTCCCCAGGCAAGGACACCACCACCGGACATTGGGAAATGGTCGGGATCCACCTGGCGAAGCCCTTTCCGCTCTATCCCCACGGCTTTCCCGCCGAGGTGCTCGACGAATTCGAGCGCCGCATCGGCCGCCACTGGCTGGGCAACGTGGCCGCGTCCGGCACCGAGATCATTCGCGAGTTGGGCGCTGAGCACATGCGCACCGGCTCGCCCATCGTGTATACGTCCGCCGACAGCGTGTTCCAGGTGGCCGCGCACGAGGAAGTCATCCCGCTCTGGGAGCTGTACAAGATCTGCGAAACCGCGCGCGAAATTCTGCGCGGACCGTATGAGGTGGGCCGCGTCATCGCCCGGCCGTTCGAGGGCACGCCGGCAAACTTCACCCGCACCGCAAACCGCCACGATTACGCCGTGCCGCCGCCCAAGGGCATGCTGCTTGACCAGCTCGAGGAGCGCGGCGTCCTCGTTCGCTCCGTGGGAAAAATCTTCGACGTGTTCCTCGGCCGCGGCATCCGCGAGGGAGCCAAGACAAAGAACAACGCGGACGGCATGGCGAAAACACTGGCCGCCATGGCCGAGCCCGGCGACGGATTGATCTTTGTCAACCTGGTGGATTTCGATCAGCTGTACGGCCACCGCAACGATGTGGAAGGTTACGCCGCCGCGCTCGAACAGTTCGATGCCTGGCTGCCGGCGCTGGAAGCCGCCATGAGCCCGGACGATCTGGCGATCTTCACCGCCGATCACGGCTGCGACCCCACCGTGCCCGGCACCGATCACACACGCGAGTACGTGCCCCTGCTGGCCGCCGGCCCCAGGGTGCGCGCCGGCGCCAACCTCGGCCTGCGCGCCTCGCTTTCCGACATCGGCCAGACCGTGGCCGCTAACTTCGGTGCCTCCATCAGTCACGGCGCCGGCTTCTTAAAGGAACTCTGCTCTTAAAGGAACTCTGCTCTTAAAGGAACTCTTATGCGAAAACCAGTCATGGCGGGCAATTGGAAAATGTACAAGACCCCCGCCGAAACCACCGCATTCTTCGAGAAATTCCGGCCGCTGGTGGCGGCCTCCGGGCATTGTGAGATCGTGATCGCGCCGCCTTTCACCAATCTTGCCGCGGCCGTCCAGGCCGCTCACGGCACTGCCATCCATATCGGCTCCCAGAACATCGCGTGGGCCAAGGAAGGCGCATTCACCGGCGAAATTTCCGGACCCATGATCGCCGCCGTGGGCGCGACGCACGCCATCGTTGGCCACAGCGAACGCCGGCAGTATTTCAACGAGACCGACGAGACGGTGCTCAAGCGCACCCAGGCCGCGCTCGAATTCGGCCTCACCCCCATCGTCTGCGTAGGCGAGCGGTTGGAGGAGCGCGAGGGCGGCAAGACCGAAGCTGTCCTGGTGAGCCAGTTCCAGAAAGGCATTGCCGGCCTGACCGCCGCGCACTTCGCCAAGATCGTAATTGCCTACGAGCCCGTCTGGGCCATCGGTACCGGCAAAACCGCCACCCCCGAGATCGCCGCTGACGCGCACCGCGCCATCCGCGGCTGCGTGCGCGAGAAATTCGGCAAGGAAGCCGCCGACGCTATCCGCATCCTCTATGGCGGCAGCGTCAAGCCCGATAACGCCCGCACCCTGATGGCGCAGCCCGAAATCGACGGCGTCCTGGTCGGCGGCGCCAGCCTCGACCCCGTCGGCTTCGCCTCCATCGTCAATTTCTAATCGTGGCGCCGGCCGCCCGGCCTGCTGAGCCGAGAGTCGTCTCGGCTCCTCTTGCCTTTGTATGCGAAGGCCATAATGGAACACGAGGTAAGTATGACCTTCGAAACAGGAGCAGCCAATACGCGACAGGGAGCGATGACCCGGAGTTTGCTGTTGGCTCTTGCCAGCCTTGCCCTGGTCGTCCCGTGCGGCGCGCAAACACGGAAAGCGGCCGCAGACACAGATCAGGCAAGCGGTCAAATCAAACAGCTCATCGCGCAGTACGCCGCCGCGGCCGATGGAGCGGACATGGATCTCGCCTCCCAGGTGTGGGACAGTTCGCCGGATGTTTCGTTCATCCATCCGCTGGGTCATGAACACGGTTGGGAAGAGGTGAAGAACTTCTACCGCAATATCATGGGGGCGCCATTCTCCGAAAGGAAGCTTACCGTTCGCGATATCACGCTGCACGTGTACGGCGACTCCGCCTGGGCCGAGTTCTACTGGCACTTCGTGGCCAAGTTAAGAAGCAACGGATCTACGGTGGTCACAGACGGCCGCGAGACTCAGATCTACCGCAAGCTCGCAGGGAACCGTTGGGTTCTCGTCCATGTTCACTATTCCGCCATGCCCGTGACCGGAGCCGGCAGGGGCTAAAGCCCTCAGAATACGCGTCGTCGTCAGCACGGCTCAAGCCGTGCCCTGATACAAGGCGTCCAGCCTCGGGATTCAGGCTGAATGCGGCCTGCCGCGGCCGCGCCTACCCCGCCGCTCCGCCCTCTTCCTTCGCGTTGTACTCGCGCAGCTTGTTGTGCAGCGTCTTGAGGCTGATGCCCAGAATCTCCGCCGCGCGTGTTTTGTTGTTATTGGTATGTTCGAGCGTCCGCAGGATGAGCTCTTTTTCCGCTTCGCCCACCGTGGCGCCAATCGGGAAATGCACGGTGTCGCGGTCCTCGACCACCGGCCCATCGGTCGCTGCCGCCGCGGCGAATGTGCGGTTCTGCAGGAAAGCGGGCAGGTGCTTCTTTTCCAGCGTGCCTTCGCCCGCCAGAATCACCGCCCGCTCCAGCACGTTGCGCAGCTCGCGCACGTTGCCCGGCCAGTCGTGGCGTGCAAACGCTTCCAGGACGGCTGGCGCTAAATCGGTGACGCGGCACTCGTGCTTGCGGTTGAGGTTGGTCACCAGCGCCTCTGCCAGCGCGGGAATGTCCTCCTTGCGCGTGCGCAGCGGCGGCAGCTGAATATGGAACACATTGAGCCGGTAATAAAGATCCTGCCGCAGCTGGCCGTCCCGAACCGCGTCCTCCGGCGTTTTGTTGGTGGCCGCCACCACCCGCACATCCACTTCGAATTCGCTCTTGCTGCCCAGCCTCCTCACCTTGGAATCTTCCAGGATGCGCAGCAGCTTGGCCTGTGTCGCCAGAGGCATTTCACCGATTTCATCCAGCAGCAGGGTGCCGTTCTGCGCCACCTCGAAGCAGCCGGCCCGCCGTTCCGACGCCCCGGTGAACGCGCCCTTCTCATGGCCGAACAGCTCGCTTTCCATCAGCGTCTCCGGCAGCGCCGCGCAGTTGATCGCCACGAACGGGCCGTGCCGGCGCTGGCTCAGCGCATGCAGCGAGCGCGCCACCAGCTCCTTGCCGGTGCCGCTCTCACCGGTAATCAGCACGCAGGCCCGGCTCGGACCCGCCTGCTGCAGCAGCGCGAAGATCTCCTGCATCTTGGGCGACGTCCCTACCAGATCGCCGACGACGCCTTTGTAGCCCAGGTTCCGCTCCATGGCGCGGTTCTCGGCGCGCAAGGCGGCGTGGCTGCCGGCGCGGCGGATCAGAATCTCGAGCGGCCCCGGTTGAATCGGTTTTTCCAGGAACCAGTACGCTCCCAGCTCGTGCACCGTCTTCACCGCGGTTTCGATGTTGCCGTAGGCGGTCAGCACGATCGCCGGCGGCATGTCGCCTGACTCCCGCAGCCGCGCCAGAAAACCGAAGCCATCCAGGCCGGGCATGTTGAGATCGGTCAGAATCACGTCGGCGTGAAACGTGGCCAGCTTGCGCAGCGCTTCGTCGCCTTCGGCCGCCGTTTCCGGCGTCATCCCCCAGGCGGTGACCATCCCCGCCAGGCCGCTGCGCTGGCTGGCTTCATCGTCCACGATGAGCACTTTGATCGGTGGGTGCAAGTGGTGTGTCCTTTCCAACAGGCGCGGTATAAACCCATTCTACGCCGTGCCATCCAGCCCCCGGTAGGGCACGCTTTACCTTGCCCGCCATTGAATCAAAAGAGCCATAACCGGGCTCGCGTGTCTTTCCCCGAAGCACCCGGCGCCCTCCTGCCCGCCCCCTTTCGAATCGCGCCCCCTGGCACTCCTTTCGCCGCGGCGCGGCCGCGCGGAGATGCTAGCATGAAAGCACACTCGCGCCGGACTTTGCCGTCCCGCGAAGGAGAGAAATGCGGGACTTGATCCGCCGGGCACGGCGGCGGCTCTTGCACAATCAGTTGTTTGTTCAAAGCGCCAACGCCCTCAGTGCGGCTGCCGTTGTGCTCATCCTTCTCTTGCTCGCCGGCACCGGCTCGCTGGGCTGGTATTGGGCGGCTGCTCTGGCCGCCGCGGCCCTCGCTGCGCTCTGGCGCGCGCGCCGCCGCGTGCCCTCGCCGTACCGCGCCGCGCAACTGGTGGATGCGCGCCTGGATCTCTCTGACGCCCTCTCCACCGCCGTGCACTTCGCCACTGCCGGAGCCGGCACCGAGTTCGAGCAGCGCCAGAGGGAGCAAGCCGAGTGCCTGGCCGCAACCGTCGACGTCCACCGCGCGATCCCTTACGTACTGCCTCGCTCGGCCCAGCTGCTGGCGGCCCTGGCGCTAATCGCCTGCGGCATCTGTGTCCTGCGCTACGGCATTCTTGGACGGCTGGATTTCCGCCCCTCGCTGGCGCGCCTGGTCGCCCAACGAATGGACCCCGGCGCTGCGCTCGCCGCGGACGGCAAAAGGCAAACGCCGGCCGCGCGGCCCGAGGACCCCGATCCAACCGCGCCGCAGGGCCAGCCCGGCACCGGCGACCCGGCCCAGGCCTCCAACCCCGATTCGCAAAGTCCCAGCGCTGCGGCGGCTGCTGACTCGAAGCAGGCCTCCGAATACGGCGATGCGCAGAAGGCACAGAACGCCGGGGCGGAGAATGGGGAAACCGGCGAAAAGGCCGGAGATCAGGCAGATGCCTCCGGCGCCGACCGCCCGAACACGCAGCCGCCCAAAGCCCGGGATGCGCAGCGCGATGCGAACCCGAACGAGAACTCGAGCCTGCTGAGCAAGGCCAAAGATGCTCTGCAGAACCTCCTCTCGCGCGCGCTCTCCCGACGCCAGAACCCGGAAGGCGCAACGCCGTCCGGCGCGAACCGCCAGGCGGTCCCGCCCCCCAATCAAGGGCAGCCCAACCAATCGCGCCAGGGGCAGAGCGGCCAGTCCGGCGATGAAGCGGACAGCCAGGCTCAGCAGGCCGCGGCCGAGGGCCAGCCCGGCCAGGCCAAACCCGCCGGCAACAACAACGGCCAACAGGCCGGCAAGCAGCCCGGCAGCGGCGCCGGCAGTAACGAGGGCGACAAGTCTCTTCGCCAGGCCGAACAGCTGGCCGCCATGGGCAAAATCAGCCGCATTATCGGCAAGCGCTCTGCCACCGTCACCGGCGAGGCGGTGATGGAAGTCGAATCCACGGCGCAGCAACTGCGCACCCCGTACGCACAGGGCGCCGTGCACCACACGCAGGGCGGAGCGGAGATCAACCGGGATGAGATCCCAGTCGCCCTGGAAGGCTACGTCGAACAGTATTTTGAGCAGCTGCGCAAACAGGCCGCCGCGAAGAAGTAAGCCGCCGCGCTAAAATAAGGACAAACCGTGAAAGTCATGCTTCCTCGAATCGCGTCGCTGTTTGCCCTCGGCGTTCTGTTGCCGCTGGCCGCCATTCCGCAGCAAGCCGCGCCCGATGCCGCGAAAGCGCCGGCGCAAGAGCCGCCTCCCGGTGCGCGTTTCACCGTTCAGGCCAACGAGGTGATTCTGCCGGTCACCGTCACCGACGATAAGGGCCGCTTCGTCTCGAACCTCGAGGCCAAGGACTTCCTGGTGCTCGACGAAGGCAAGCAGCAGCGCCTCAATTTCTTCAGCCATAATTCCAAGCAGCCCATCGTCGTCGGCTTCCTGGTGGACCTCAGCAACTCCAGCCGCATTTATTGGAAGACGTTTCAGGATGCCATCAAGGAGCTGGTGTGGAATCTGCTCCCCGGGGACGATCCGCGCTTCAGCGGATACCTGATCACCTACGCCAACGATGCGGAAGTGGCCGTCAATACCACCGCGGACTCCGACAAGATCACCGACCTGCTCAATAAGTCCAAGCCCGGCGGCGCTTCCGCCTTCTACGACGCCATTTACATGGCATGCACGAGCCGCACCCTCGTCCACGGCGAACCTTACGAGCCGCGCCGCGTGCTGGTCGTGATCGGTGATGGCCATGATACCGCCAGCAAGAAGATCAGCTTCGAACAAGTGTTGGAGCTGGCCAAGCGCAGCCTGGTCACCATCTACGCCATCAGCACCCAGTCGTACGGCTTCAGCAACGCGTCCGAGGACGACCTGGAGCGGCTCACGCACGAGACCGGCGGCCACGTCGAGTACCCCCTGAACAAGGATCTGTATAAGGATGTCTCCGGGTATATCTCGGTTCCCAAGGACGCCGGTAACTACGTCTACGAGGCCGGCACCGGTGGTTACGCTGCGGAAATCTCAGGCGCCATTACCCGCGCCATCCTGGGGATCGTCGGCGACATTTCGTCGCAGTATATCCTCCGCTACGTGCCGGAATTCGGCCCGGACGCCAAGTCCAAAACCTACCATCACATCAAAGTCCTGATCCCCACCGTCCCCGGAGTTGTGATTCGCGCCCGCGATGGCTACTACCCCGTAGCCGTCCCGCCCGCCCAATAAATTTTGTGTGGGGCAGGTTGGTAACCTGCGGGCCGATTGCCAATCTGCCCAACCGGGCAAAGCCCGGTGGTTTTTCTTCTCGCAGCCCCGCCAGAGGCGAACGAACCCTCCCGAAGCACAGCGATTCCCGCGCTGAGTAACCAGCTCCGGCGTCGAGTACCGAGCTCCGCACGCGCGAAAGAACCTAGCCCAGGGCGTGAGCCCTGGGGAATTCCGGCATCGTATCCTCAGCCCCGGAACGGGGCGAAAGAGAACGCTCGTTCCGCGATGGAAAAACCGGATGGGAATCCCTCCCCGCTCGCCGTCCGGACCGCCTTTACAAGGCGCTATACTACCCTTTGCGACCTGCCGCGAGGCCTGTCCGATGAGCACCCTTCCTACCACCGGCGAACAGACGGAACAGGGGTCTGCTGAGTCCCCTGCCCAGCCCCAGCTGGCGCGGCGCTTCCTGTACTACATGTCGCTGATGCGCGAAACCGAAGACCGCATCGAGCGCAAACTCTATCGCCAGGGAAAGATTCTTGGCGGCGTTTACGTGGGCCGCGGGCAGGAAGCCATCCCGGTCGGCAGCGCGCTGCATTCCCTCCCCGACGACGTGCTCCTGCCCAGCCACCGCGACATGGCCGTTTTCTTTATCCGCGGCGTTCCGCTGGGCCGCATTTTCGCCCAGTACATGGGACGCGCCGCCGGCCTCACGCATGGGCGCGACGCCAACATGCACATGGGCGATATGAGCGCTGGCCTGGTCGCCATCATCAGCGCCCTGGCTGCCACGGTACCCGTGGCCGCGGGCGTTGCGCTGGCGCTGAAATACCGCGGCACCAACGCGGTGGCTTTCAGCTACTTCGGCGACGGCGCTA
>CAZZHN010000055.1:0-22150 GCA_964654065.1 uncultured Solibacteraceae bacterium | reverse complement strand
ATTGAGGCCGCAGGACGCACGGTCGAGGCGATCTTCGGCGCGAAATACCCGGTTGCCGTGGTTTGGGAACCGGCCCCGCCGCCGGGTCAGACGCGCGATTTCATCTGTTTCGAGCCGATGACTGCCGTCACCAGCGGCGTCAATTTGGCGCACGAGGGCAAGTACCCGGCGCTCCAGAGCGTCCCCGCCGGTTCGCGCTGGACCGAGAGCTTCTGGGTGCGCGCCGCCGGAATCTAGACGCCGGGCTCACTGCACGCGTGTTCCGCCCTCGAACCGGAGCACAGCGGTTACGTGCATTGTTCCGCCGGCAAGATCGGAAACGGTTACTGTGCATCCGTTTTCGAAGGGCTTGGGGACCTCTTCATGCACGATGACCAGGCGATTGTTTACGACGCGGTAGCGGTTTCCTGTTGAACCGCAGCCCCACGGCTCCGTCAGGTAGCTGGTGCTGATCTCCTGCTTTTTCGGATCGATGCGGACCCCGTTTGCTTTCAACTTCCGCAAATCCTGCGTCAACTCATTCTGGACGAACCTACCGGCGGCGGAATCATAGACCCACCACGACTCGCTTCCCCACTTGCCGGCGTATTCCGCCAGCACGGCAAAATCGAGATATCCGTCGAAGTTGACGTCCTGGGCATGGAAGGTCGGCGCAAAATTGACGGGTTGCCATGCCATCAGAGGGAGCACCTGCAACTGCTTCCCATCCTGGCAGCGCTCTACCTCGATATCGCCTGAGTGAACGAACGCATCATCATTTGGCGGCCGCACGATCGGAATTGGGCGAATCGTGATGCGAAACTCGGGTCCGCCGCTTTTAACCGGCAGCCGAAATGAGACCGCGCGGGTCCCCAGCTCAAAGGTGGAGCCCACCGAAGGAGCGAGTGGGAGACCCTGGCACACGTCGGCCCGGACTATTGTCGTCGCACAGAACACAAGCCAAGGTAAATAACGCCACATACGGTCTTATAACAATAGTGCTCTTGCAGCCCGAAATCGTATCATCGCCAGGCGTGGCGGCAATCCGATGCGCCAGCGCCGCCTACTGTAAAGTCCTCACATCCACCAGGCTGATCTTTTGCTTTTCCGCCGCCCGATTGAAGCGCGTGAGATCCTGGCTCAGCACCTGGTCCCAGACGTTGAGCTGCCCCTGCAGTGCCTCGCTGAGCTGCGTGAACAATTGCTGCTGGCCTTCGGTGGGCGGCGAATCTGAGGCGTCCACGCTCCAGCTGAGGTAGATCAACTGTTCGTCGATCATGGTCGGATAGCGTAGATCGCCCTCGGTGCTTTTCATCTTCACCTGCATGATCGTGCCCTCCACCGCCGCGATCTTCTTTAGCAGATCGTCCGCTACGGGCTTCAAGGGCTCCCACTCCGGCGCGCTCTTATAATGCAATCCCAGCGCCGTGAGTTGCGCACGGAGGTCGCGGATTTCATTGACTGCTTTATGCAGGGAAGTCAGGCGCCGCGCGATCTGCTTCTCCAGCTCCAACTGCTTTTCGAGGTCGGCGCGAGAGGCGTGAAGGCGCGGGTCGGGACGCAGTTCCAGAGGCGCCGTCTGGCTCTGACCACCCACCGTGAGCCGCACCTGGTACATGCCGGGAAGCGCCATCGGACCCTTGGGCGCTATATCGGTTTCGTAGAACGCGCCCGGCACTTTCACGGGGTCCTCATAGCGTAGGTTCCAGAAAAAGCGATTGAGTCCAGCCTCCGCGGGCAGAACGTCACTGAGACGCTGCACATCCGGCCACTCCGCCGGGCCGAGGTCCTCTTCCTTCTTGACGCTGGAATAGGTCTTGACGACGTTGCCCTGCGCGTCGAGGATCTCCAGCTTAACCGCGTCCGCCGGCGCCTCCTTGGGGGCGTCCTTGAGGTAGTAATAGAGGATGGCGCCGGGAGGCGGATTTTCGCCCGCCGGCTGACGGCGGTCGAGCGAATCCGGGAAGCGGACGCGATACGCCGGACGGGGCGCGAAGAGTTTGGCTGCAGCGTCCGTATCGGCGGCCGCGACCTGGCGCAGCGGCGTGAGATCGTCGAGGATCCAGAATGCGCGGCCGTGGGTAGCCACCACCAGGTCGTCGTCCTTGATCACCAGGTCATGAACGGGCACGGTAGGCAGGTTGAGTCGGAGCCTTTGCCAGTGGGCGCCGTCGTCAAAGGAAACCCAGATTCCGCTTTCCGTGCCGGCATAGAGCAACCCCTTGCGTTTCGGATCCTCGCGCACCACATGCACGTAATCGCCCTCGGGAATGCCGGCAGCAATCTGCGTCCAGGTCTTGCCGTAGTCGGCGGTTTTGAATATGTACGGCTTGAAATCGTCGGACTTGTGGCGGTCCACCGCCACGTAAGCGGCGCCGGCGGAGTGCGGTGAAGGGTCGATCAGGCTCACCAGCCCCCATTCCGGCATGGCGGGCGGCGTGACATTCTGCCACGAGCCTCCACCGTTGCGCGTGATGTGAATCAACCCATCGTCGCTGCCGGCCCACAACAGACCCTTTTCCACCGGGGACTCGGCCAGCGCAAAGACGGTGTCAAAGTATTCCACGCTGGTGTTGTCTTCAGTAATCAGGCCGCCGGAGGCCTTTTGCTTCGACTTGTCGTTCCGGGTCAGGTCGGGGCTGATGATGGTCCAGCTCTGCCCCTGGTTGGTGGTTTTGAAAACCACTTCGCCGGCCGTGTAGATGACGTTGGGATCGTGCGGCGAAAAGAGAATCGGTTCGGTCCATTGGAAGCGATGCGGAAAATCGGCGACGCCGTGCCCGGCGAAATTGACCGGCCAGGGCGAGATATCGAGCCCCTGTTCGGTGTGCTTATCAAAGCGAAACACTCCCTGGCCGGCGGCGTAGACGATGTTGCCGTCGCGGGGATCCGCGGCCATGAATGCGCTTTCCTGTCCTGCCACTTCGTACCAGTCCCGCATGCCGATCAGCCCGGAGTCGCTCCAGCTCGCCGCCGCTAGTGCAGTGTTATCCTGCTGCGCGCCGAACAGGTAATACGGAAAGCGGTTGTCGGTGACGACGTGGTAGAACTGTGCGGTTGGCTGGTTCATTTGCGGCGTCCAGTTTTTTCCGCCGTCGATGGAAATGGTGGCGCCGCCGTCGTCGCCGTTGATCATGCGCTGCGGGTTGGTGGGGTCTATCCAGAGTCCGTGATGATCGCCGTGAGGCGCCGGCAGCAGGGTGAACGTCTTGCCGCCGTCGGTGGATCGAAACATACCCGTATTAAGAACGTAGACCGTGTCGGCGTCCTTGGGGTCGGCGAAAATGTGGCTGAAATACCAGGCGCGCTGGCGGTAGCGCTCATCGTCGTTCACCCGCTCCCACTTGTCGCCTCCGTCATCCGAGCGGTAGAGCCCGCCTTTCCCGGCTTCGATGAGCGCATAGACGCGGTTCGGATCGGCCGCGGAAACCGACACTCCGATCCGGCCCAAAATTCCATCCGGCAGGCCATTGCCTTGCAGATGGCTCCAGGTCGCTCCGCCGTCCGTGGAACGGTACAGGCCGCTACCGGGACCGCCGCTGGTGAAAGTCCATGGCTGGCGCTGTACCTGGTACATGGCTGCAAACACGACATTAGGATTGCTGGGGGCGTAGACGATACCGGTGGCGCCGGTCCGGTCGTCAACATACAAGACCCTCGCCCACGTCTTTCCGCCGTCGGTGCTGCGATATACGCCGCGCTCCGCGCTGGGAGCGAACGCGTGGCCCAGTGCGGCGACCAACACCACCTCCGGGTTGCGGGGGTCGACCAGAACCGCTGGGATGTGGCGCGAGTCGCGTAATCCGAGATTCTTCCAGGTCTTGCCGCCGTCGTTGGAGCGGTAGACTCCATCTCCATAGGAAATGTTGCCGCGCAGGCAGCCCTCGCCCGTGCCGACGTAGACGATGTTCGTATCGGACGACGCGACGGCGATGCTGCCAATTGACGAAACAGGCTCCTTATCGAACAGCGGGGTCCAGTGCGCACCGCCGTCCACGCTCTTCCAGACGCCTCCGGAAGCTCCACCGAAATAGTAGGTCTGCGGGTCGCCCGCAATTCCCGCAACGGCCAGCACCCGGCCCCCGCGGAACGGTCCGATCAGGCGATACTGCATCGCCTTCAATAGCTTGTCATCGATCTGAGATATCCCGGCCTGCGACAGGCACAAGAGCGCGAATGAAAGCCGTACCAGCATCCATACCCCCTGGGAGAATCGGTCTGAACCTGTTGATGAAGCTGGCTGGACCGTCAAGCCCGGACGATAGCCGGTTCTCCGCCTTGCAACATTGTATTGTAGTTGGGCCATTCCGTCGGGCTTTGACGCTAGCGGGCCGCGCCGAACGCCCCGCGCAGCGGGAATGAGCCGCTGATGTTTCTCTCAAGTAGACTATGATGGCTACTGGCGAGACACCGCCAATTCGGGAGAATCATGGCAGACGAACAAAAGCCCAAACAGCGCAAGAAGGTCATCGAGCCGGATGCCGAGGGGAGCACGCCGGCCTCTTCCACAAAAGGCAAGAAGGCGCCGGCAGCCGCAGCCGAACCTGCTCCAGCGGCCCCGCACACGAAGTCCCAGAAAATACCCAAACTCCAGAAAAAGAACAAGTCCCGCCTGCCGCGCCGGCAGAAGAAAGCTCAGCGAAAGGCTGCCGCTGCGCAAGCCGAGGCCTGAGGAAACTGTCAGCCGCCCATCCAGGTCCTTCGCGGCGACTGCCCGATTTCACTGTTAGCTCTCTGACTCCGCCCCTTGGGCGGCAACTCCTTCCCGCACACGTTTTTCCACGCCATCGTGAGGCTGCCCGTCTGGTTCACTCGTGGTGCAGCCTATTACATTACTCGTTCACTGGCGTGCTCACTGGCCGCTGGAGTATCATTAACGATACGACCGCGCGAGAGTTCATATCCCTAGGATTCCAAATTAGGGCGCGGAGTCAGCGAAAACCGAATCGGAGGAGTCATGAACCAGGGCGCAGGCCCGCAAGTGCATTTCCACGCCGAAAATCTGCCTTTTCGATCGTCTAGGGAGCGAGGGTTGAGCTGCGCCATCAAGTCAAGCTCAGCGTTCATACTGTTTGGCCTGATGCTCGCTTGCTGTTCGGAGGCGCGAGCGACGTGCACAACCGGCACCATATCTGGCGGTAGCGGTTTTTTTGGATTCGCCGGCAACATCTACTTCATATATCCCTCCGGGGGAAGCGGCACTCTAAACCTCACCTTCAACGACGTAGGATGCACCTGGAGTGTGGCAATCACGCCGATATCCGGGAGCTCGTTTCTAACCGCTTCGCCAAGCTCTGGCACGAATGCGAGTACCTCGTTATCGGTTCCGTTGACGGCCGCCGCCAACACGAGTTCCGGCGTGCAAATCTCGACCATTGCGCTGACCGTGAATGGAGCTGCCGCGAATACGGTTGCTGCGGATGAGAATACGACCTCGTGCAGCATTTCCCTGTCTGCCACATCAGCGCCGTCGACCTTTCCAGCAACGGGCGGAACCGGAACGTTCAACGTCATTGCCACTCCTAGTAAATGCTGGTATGCACACGCCAGTGTCCCGTCGTGGGTGAACTACACCCTTCCAAGTCCATATACCGTCGACTACACTGTGGTAGCCAATACGGGTGCGTCCCGCAACGGCACAATTTCGATTACGTATCCGAATACCGTAAACTATACGCTCTCCCAGGATGCGCCGGCGCCGACTGCGAGTTCCGCCAGCCCGCCGAGCCTCCTGCAGGGCACATCAAAGACCGTAACGTTTACCGGCACTAATTTCTTCAGCGGTGACACCGCGATGGTGAGCACCACCGGCGTCTCGGTAGGCAGCCTGAACGTGCTGAGCGCCACGCAAGCCTCCGCCACCTTCACTATCGCAGCCAACGCAACTCTCGGCGCATTCCCGGTGCAGTTCTTCAGCCCGTTGGGAACCGCCAACACCAACGCGTCCGTGCTGCAAGTAGTACCACCACTCGTCATCACGGCTCCGACTTCCCTGGCCAGCGGCACGGTTGGGACGGCCTACGGCCCGGTGAACTTCACTGCAAGCGGGGGAACCGGCGGCTACACCTGGTCCTCTGGCAGCGGAATGCCGCCTGGATTGAGCATCAGCTCCGCGGGTGTTCTGAATGGGACGCCCACCAGTTCCGGCGGTTTCAGTCCGTCGTTCACCGTTACCGATTCGCAACTGGATACGACCAGTGTCACTCTCTCCATCACAATCAGTCCGGCCGCGCTGACGGCGATCACTATACAGACCAGCCCGACGGGGCTCATGTTCAGCGTGGATGGTGGAGCCGCGCAGACGGCGCCGAAGACGGTGAATCTGTCGCAAGGTTCGCACACGATTGCAGTGGCCACGCCCCAAGCCGGCTCGACCGGAACACAGTACGTATTCGCGAACTGGAGCGATGGAGGCGCGGCATCGCATTCCATCACGGTGACCTCCTCGGCGGCAACTTACACCGCGACCTTCACCACGCAATACCAGTTGACCATCTCCGCTTCGCCGACGGCTGGAGGCACCGTAACGCCGTCGAGCGGGAGCTATTATGCGGCCGGCACAGTGGTGCCGATCACGGCGACGGCCAACAGCGGATATACCTTCAGCGGCTGGAGCGGCAGCGTGGCTAACGCCAGCGCCGCTTCCACAACGGTAACGATGAACGCTCCCGAAACGGTGACCGGGAACTTCGCGTCGCAGACCGGAGTTACCATTCAGACCAACCCGGCGGGCCGTCTGTTCAGCGTGGACGGCGGGGCCGCGCAGATCGCGCCGCAGACTTTGAATCTGTCGCAAGGCCAGCACACCATAGCGGTGGCGACGCCACAAAATGGTTCGAGCGGCACGCAGTACGTGTTCGCGAACTGGAGCGACGGCGGCGCTGCATCGCACACCATCACGGTGACCGCCTCGGCGGCGACCTACACCGCGTCCTTTACAACGCAATATCAGTTGACCATCTCGGCCTCACCCGTGGCCGGAGGTACTGTGACGCCGTCGAGCGGGAGCTATTATGCGGCCGGCACGGCGGTGCCGATCACGGCGACGGCCAACAGCGGATACACGTTTAGCGGCTGGACCGGCAGCGTGGGCAACGCCAGCGATGCTTCGACAACGGTGACGATGAACGCTCCGCAGACCGTGACTGCGAACTTTGCGTCGCAGGCGGGGGTAACCATTCAGACCAACCCGACCGGGCTGATGTTCAGCGTGGATGGCGGGTTCGCGCAAACGGCGCCGCAGACTTTGAATTTGTCGCAGGGCCAGCACACCATCGCCGTGGCGACGCCACAGGCGGGTTCGAGCGGCACGCAGTATGCATTCGCGAGTTGGAGCGACGGTGGTGCTGCATCGCACACCATCACGGTGACTGCGTCCGCGGCCACCTACACGGCGACCTTCACCACGCAGTATCGATTGACGATTTCGGCTTCACCGGTGGCAGGCGGCAGCGTAACGCCGTCGAGCGGCAGCTATTACTCCACCGGCACAGTGGTGCCGGTCGTGGCGACCCCCAACACTGGATACACGTTCAGCGGTTGGAGCGGGAGCGTGGGCAATCCGGCCGCCGCTTCGACCACTGTGACGATGAACGCCCCGCAGACGGTTACCGCGAACTTCTCGTCGCAGACGGGGGAGACAATTCAGACCAGCCCGCCGGGGTTGATGTTCAGCGTGGATGGCGGAGCCGCGCAGACCGCACCGCAGACCTTGAGCCTGTCGCAGGGCCAGCACACCATCGCAGTGGCCACGCCGCAGGCGGGTCCGAGCGGCACACAGTACGTGTTCGCGAGTTGGAGTGATGGGGGTGCTGCATCGCATACCATCACGGTAAACTCCTCGGCAGCGACTTACACAGCGACCTTCACCACCCAGTATCAGTTAACCCTCTCGGCTTCACCGGCAGCCGGAGGCACCGTGACACCATCCAGCGGGAGCTACTACGCTACCGGCACGGTGGTGTCGGTCGTGGCCACGGCCAATAGCGGATACACGTTCAGCGGTTGGAGCGGGAGCGTGGGCAACGCCGGAGCAGCTTCCACAACGGTGACCATGAGTGCTCCGCAGACAGTCACTGCGAACTTCGGCCAGAGCTCGGCCGGCGGACCAACAATTGCCTCGGTGCTGAACAACTACAGCTCTACCGTGCCGAACGCTCCCAACTATGGCATCGCGCCGGGTTCGCTCGTCGTAATCTATGGCGCCAATCTGGCGACGCCGGGAAGCCAGCCGGTACTGCAGGACCCCAGCAAAGCGCTGCCGCTCACACTGAACGGGTCGAGCGTCACGATCACGGTGAACGGAACCAAGATTCAGCCGGCGTTCTACTACGCGATTCCGACCCAACTTGCAGTCGTCATTCCTTCCAGCACTCCCGTCGGAACAGGAACCATAACCGTGTCCTTCGGCGGGCAGACCAGCGCGCCGGCGCCGATCACAATCGTGCCGAGCGCTTTTGGATTCGACTACTACGACGGCACTTTGGCAGCGATAACCGACAATGCTGATGGTCATCTCATCACCAGCACCAAAACGGCGTACCCGGGCGAAGTAATCGTCTTTTGGGGTTCGGGCGACGGCGCCGACACGAAGAACGACGATGTCGACCCGCCGACTCACTTTGACAATCTCTCCGGCATCACAGCACTGTATTTCGGCGATGTTCTGGTGCCCATCACTTACCAGGGCAGGTCGAGTTATCAGGGCGTGGATCAAGTGGCCGTGGTCGTTCCGGCGGACGCGCCCACCGGTTGCGCGGTATCCGTGGTGGCAGTGATCGGCAGCGGCAGCACAGCGACGGTGAGTAACCTCGTGATGATGCCGATCGGCACCAGCGAGGGCGTCTGCACCGATCCGCTTACCCTGGTGGATCCTACTGAGGCTGCGACGCTGTCCGGTAACACCACCGTCAAGTTCGGCAGCATTTCGATCGATCCATCCGAGACTCAGTCTGTGGCCACAGCGCTTTTCGATAGCATCGGCGGCAGCCTGCTGAACGGATACCTGAGCAGTTCCCAGCCTTCGCTGGGGAGCTGCTTCGTCACGCAAACCCAGTCCACGACCCCACCCAATCCTTTCAACCTGGTCGGCCTGGATGCGGGCAGTCTCTCAGTCACCGGACCTAATGGCACGCAGGCGCTCGCCAGTGTTCCAGGCTCGACTGGGGACTACTCCGCCCAGCTCCCAGCGGGATTTGTTCCCGCCGCGGGAGGGGCTTTCACGTTCACCGGCACTGGTGGCAAGGACGTAGGGGCTGTTAAGGCTGCCTTGAATGTCCCCGACCCACTGGTGTGGACAAATCCCAGCTCGAACACGACGATCACCCGTACCCAGGGGATCACAGTTACCTGGACCGGCGGCGCAGCCGGCACGTTCGCTCAGATCACGGGCAATGCGGTGTCATCATCGCCACACTTTAGCGCCTCGTTTGTTTGCAATGCGCCGGTAGCCGCGGGATCGTTCACGGTTCCCGAATCCATCCTGCTGGCTCTGCCGGCGGGCTCTGGGAGTTTGGCCGTGGGCAATAACACCATGCCAGCAACCTTCTCGGCAACGGGGCTGGACTTCGGGTTCTCGATCGGCTTCGCGGTCACCTCGGTAAGCGCAGTCTACAATTAGTCGGCGGCATGGCGTTGTAACGCTGGCCGGTCGGTCTCCACCATGCGCGTTCGCTGCTGAAATCGGCACGCAGCAGCTTGCCCGCGAAGTCGGATTCCAATATAGTTGTGATCTGATACAAATAGGCGCCGCACGAAGCGACAAGCCTCGCATTGGAAACGAGGAGCCCTCTTCGAGGGCACATCCTGCCATGTGGGCGGAAACTCCGAAACCGGATGAGAGGCGGCATGGCGGGCCCTGGCCGCGCCTGCGTGCAGGATCGAGCCCGGCTGTTCGCAAACTGATTTTGGCCGTAGCATGCGGCGTCCTCTGTCAGACGTCCCTCTTTGCTTTAGGCCAGCAGCGCTATGTTGCGACGACCTCGGTGCCGGGTAGTTTTCCGATTGTCCACGACAAGTCGGTGGCGGCGGTATACGTGGCCCCGGAAGACTTCCTCGGCGTCGCGATCGCCGCGGATTCGCTGACCCGGGATATTGCCCGCGTTTCGGGCATGGCGCCGCTGCGGAATCTCGGTCCGCGCGAAACAATCGTTGCGGGCACGATTGGGAAGTGCGCGATCATTGATCGCCTGATTCGCGAACAGAAAATCGACGTTACCGGCATTCAAGGCAAGTGGGAATCGTTCCTGATTCAGGTTGTGCCGCACCCGGAGGCAGGCATAGACTCCGCTCTAGTGATTGCCGGCAGCGACAAGCGCGGAACAATCTATGGGATTTATGACCTCTCGGAACAGATCGGCGTTTCACCCTGGTACTTCTGGGCCGATGTCCCGGTGGCACATCGGGACGCCCTCTTCGCAAAGCTGGGGCGCTACGTGCAGGGAGAGCCAGCAGTCCGCTATCGCGGCATATTCCTGAATGACGAAGCGCCTGCGCTCACGGGCTGGGTGAAAGCAACGTACGGGAATTACAACCACCAGTTTTACGAAAGGGTATTCGAGCTCCTCCTGCGGCTGAAGGCGAACTACCTTTGGCCCGCCATGTGGAACAACGCATTCAACGAGGACGACCCTCTCAATGCCCCACTCGCGGACAAATACGGAATCGTGATGGGAACCTCGCATCATGAGCCCATGCTACGCGCCCAGCAGGAATGGAAACGGCATGGGACAGGCCCATGGGACTATTCCCGGAACGACAGCGTATTGCGCAGCTTCTGGGAGGAGGGCGTACGCCGCAACAGGGACTACGAGAGCATCATCACGCTCGGCATGCGGGGCGACGGGGACATGCCCATGTCGCGCGAGTCCAACACAGCCCTGCTGGAACGCATTGTCGCCGATCAGAGCAAGATCGTCGCCGCAGAGGTCAATCCCGACGTCACCAGGGTTCCGCAAGATTGGGCACTTTATAAGGAAGTCCAGGAGTATTACGAAAAGGGCATGCGCGTCCCCGATGACGTGACCCTCCTGTGGTGCGACGACAACTGGGGCAACATCCGCCGTCTGCCCACGCCCGAAGAGCGCAGGCGCAGCGGCGGCGCGGGCATTTACTATCACTTTGACTACGTTGGCGGCCCACGCAATTACAAGTGGATTGACACAAATCCGATTCCCAAGGTCTGGGAACAGATGCATCTTGCTTTGGAGTATGGCGCGGACCGGATCTGGATCGTGAATGTAGGCGATTTGAAGCCGATGGAGTTTCCGACCGAGTTCTTCCTGAGTCTGGCATGGGATCCGGCACGCTGGCCAAAGGAGAAGCTCGGGGAATTTACCGAGCTCTGGGCCGCGCGAGAGTTCGGCCCGACGTACGCGGCACAGATCGCCGGCCTTGTTGCAAAGACTTTGAAATATAATGGGCGGCGCAAGCCCGAGCTTCTCGAACCCGGCACGTATAGCGTGATCGACTACCTGGAAGCGGACCGCGTGGTCGCGGAGTACGATGCGATTGTGGCTCAAGCAGAGGCGATCGAGCGCCGGCTGCCGGTCGAGGCCCGGGATGCGTTTTTCGGACTGGTGGTGCACCCGGCAAAAGCCAACGCAATCATCACCGCGATGTACGTCGCTTCGGCGAAGAACCACCTCTACGCGGCTCAGGGCCGCGCCAGCACAAACGACATGGCGGCGCGGACACACCGGCTCTTTCAGGCCGACGCGGACCTGACCGACCAGTTCAACCATGCGCTCGCGCACGGCAAATGGGACCACATGATGGATCAGACGCACATCGGCTACACGTATTGGCAGGAGCCGCCGAAGAACACGATGCCGCAGGTGAGCGAGCTGACGCTCCCGGCAGCGGCGTCGATGGGTGTTGCCGTCGAAGGCTCAAGCGCAGCGTGGCTGGGCGGCGCGGCTCCCGCGGAGCTCCCTGGCTTCGATGTTTACAACCAGCCGCGGCATTTCATCGATGTATTCAATCGCGGCCGTGCTCCATTCGAATTCACCGCCGCCGCGAGCGTTCCCTGGATTGTGCTGAGCGCCACCCGCGGGAAAGTGGATCAGGATGCGCGCCTGTGGGTGAGTGTCGATTGGGATAAGGCCCCGGCGGGATCGGCCAAGGGCATAGTCACCGTCAACTGTCCCGGCGCCAGTCCCGTAGCGGTGGGCGTCGACCTCTTTAACGCGCAACGCCCCCGAGGGCGTCCGTGAAAGGCTTCGTCGAAGCGTCAGGGTACGTTTCAATCGAAGCGGAACATTACACCCGCAGGGTCAGCGCCGGAACCGTGGCGTGGCAGCGGATTCCGGACTACGGCCGCACGCTCTCCGCCATGTCGGTCTTTCCGGTAACCGCGAAGAGCACGATACCGCCAGGTTCGTCGCGTCTTGAGTATCAAATGTACCTCTTTGACGCCGGCCACGTGGAGGTTGAGTTGGTTCTCTCGCCCACATTGAACTTCTCTCCGGGACGCGGGCTGCGCTACGCCATCTCGTTCGATGATGAGCCGCCCCAGATCATCGACGCCCTCGCACACAACGAACAGAGCGATTGGGAGACTTCCGTCAAAGACAGCGTCCGCAAAGTTCGCTCCACGCACACACTGGCTCATCCCGGAAGTCACACGTTGAAGTTCTGGATGGTGGACCCCGGTGTCGTACTCGAGAAACTGGTGGTTGATTTTGGGGGAGTCAGACCAAGTTACCTGGGCCTCCGGAGAGCTTTCACCGATAGGGTGAACCACGAATGCGCCCGGCTGGAGATCATAATGTGGAAACAGGTTGTCCCTTTCCTTGTTGTGATGATGGCAGCAACACCGGTATGGGGGGCTTCGTATTACACCGTCCGCTTGGACGACCCCAAGGCGGTCCACCTGACGCCGGATGAATTTCCCGTACACGGCGACGGGCTTTCCGATGACAGCGGCGCCCTGCAGGCGGCGATCAATAAGGTTCAGGAGACCACCGGCCAGGGCATCGTCTTCGTTCCCGAAGGTCGATACCGCTTATCAAGAACAATCTACATCTGGCCGGGCATCCGCGTGATCGGGTACGGAGCCACCCGGCCGGTGTTGCTGCTGGGAGAGAACACTCCGGGCTACCAGGACAGGGATCACGAGAAGCTCCTGCTGTTCTTTGCCGGCTGGCGCCCCGGCGCCGGGCGGGACCCTCGCAGTCCGGCTCGTGCGGCGGGTCCGCCCCAGGACGGGCTCGGCGGGGCCGGCGAGCAGGTGCCGGATGCCGGGGCCGGTACCTTTTATTCGGCGTTGAGTAATATCGACATTGAGATTAAAGACGGCAATCCCGGAGCAGTCGGCGTGCGCGCCCACTATGCCCAGCACTGTTTCCTGGCGCACATGGACATTCACATTGGTCCCGGCCTGGCAGCCATTCACGAGGGCGGCAACGTAGCCGAGGATGTGCACTTCTACGGTGGCCGCTACGGTGTCTGGACGCGCACGCCTTCGCCCGGCTGGCAGTTCACCCTGGTGGATGCCACGTTTGAAGGGCAGCGCGAGGCCGCCATCCAGGAAGGCGCAGCCGGGCTTACGCTCATCCGGCCCCGGTTCCGCAGCGTTCCCACGGCGATCGCCATTGATCCCGGCTCTCCGGACGATCTTTGGGTGAAGGACGCTCGCATGGAGGACATGTCGGATTCGGCGGTCGCCATCAGCCTCGAAAACAGCGCCCGAACGGAAATCAACATGGAGAACGTGTCTTGCAGCCATGTGCGGACGTTCGCCTTCTTCCGGGAAAGCGGCCGCAGAATCGCCGGGCCGGCGCCCACATATGACGTCAAGGTGTTCTCGCACGGGCTGAACTACGCCGATGTCGGCGCCGCACCGGCCGTCAAAGATGTTTTTGAAACTATCGCACTCAGCGCCATGCCCCCTGCGGTGGAATCCGATCTCCCCGATCTTCCGCCACGCGAAACCTGGGTGAACATTCGGTCTCTCGGCGCCAAAGGCGACGGATCCACCGACGATACCGAGACCTTCCGCAAGGCAATCGCCGAGCACCGCACCATCTACCTTCCAACCGGCAGGTACGTGGTCAGTGACACGATCACTCTCCGGCCCGACACCGTTCTGATCGGTTTGCACCCAAGCGCCACGCAGATCGACCTGCTCGATTCCACCCCCGCGTTTCAAGGTATCGGCCCGCCCAAACCGCTGATCGAGGCGCCCCAAGGCGGAACCAATATCGTCATTGGGATCGGGCTTTACACCAACGGCATCAACCCGCGAGCAGTGGCCGCCAAATGGATGTCTGGCAGGAGTTCGATGATGAACGACGTCCGCTTTCTGGGCGGGCACGGGACCACCAGACTCGACGGCACTCGCGACAATCCTTACAACAATACCCACACCGCCGACCCCGACATCAATCGCCGCTGGGACGAACAGTATCCCAGTCTGTGGGTGACACAAGGCGGCGGTGGCACGTTTTTCGATATCTGGACCCCAAGCACCTTCGCCCAGGCCGGGATGGTGGTGTCGGACACTGCGACGCCCGGACGGATTTACCAAATGTCGAGTGAGCATCACGTCCGCCACGAGGTGCAACTGCACAACGTCTCCAACTGGCAGATCTATGCGCTGCAAACTGAAGAGGAGCGCGGCGAGGGTGGCTTCGCGCTGCCACTGGAAATCGATGGCTCCAGCAACATCACTCTGTCCAACCTCCACATCTATCGCGTGATCAGCTCCTTTCAGCCTTTCCCTTGGGCCATCAAGGTGTCAGACTCGAAGAACATCCGCTTTCGGAACGTCCACTGTTACAGCAACAGCAAGGTATCATTCGACGACGCAGTTTACGACCAAACCCACCATGTCGCGATTCGCCAGCGGGAGTTCGCGTGGCTCAACCTTTCCGGCAACCCACCGGCCGCCCCAGTCCAGCCGGCAAACCCGCTGGTCGCGGCGGGCGCTAGGCTGGAGAAACTGGCGGGAGGTTTTTTCAACATCTCCGGTGGAGCGGCCGCTCCTTCCGGCGACTTCTATTTTGTGGACGCTCACTGGCAACGCATCTACCGCTGGTCTGCGGCGAGCCGCCAGCTCTCCACGGTGCGGGACAATCCATTGGACCCTGTCAATCTGGCCTTCGACCGGACCGGCAACCTGATGGTGATTTCATACGCGGGAAACGGGACTGTCTACTCCTTCAAGCCGGGATCTTCGGATAATGCGATCGCGATCCTCAAGCCGGAGGCCGTGGCGCTGCGCCCTGGCATGACTGCAGTACTGCCGCTGGGAGACTGGCGCATCAATGCCGGCGGGCTGCAACAGCCTTACCGGCAGTACCTTTCCCCGGACGGTACGACCTTCATTCCCGCTGGCCAGGATTTCGTCAGCGGCGCGACCTCGTGGGGCATCAAGAGCAGCGCCCTGCTGCGAGGCTTCGGGCTCGCCCGCGCCGTTCCCGGAAGGGCGTTCTATGTTACCGATGAAGCGCAGGCAACCACCTGGGTCGGAACCGTACAGCTGGACGGGAGCATCCCGGAGCTGAGGATCTTTGTCAACCAGGGCGGCGAGGCCGTCACCACAGACACCCAAGGCAATGTGTACGTCGCAGCCGGCCAGGTCTATATCTATAACCCCGCGGGCAAGTTGATGGACACCATAGAGGTTCCGGAGCGTCCAGTGCAACTGGTGTTCGGCGGCGCCGACCGGCAGACCCTTTTTATCCCTGCGCGCACTTCGCTCTACGCAGTCCGTGCCCGCTTCAAAGGGTGGTAGAGAGCCTAGCGCTCGCTGCGTAGGGCTTCGGTGGGATCAATTCTAGTTGCCCGGCGAGCGGGCAAGTAACTGGCGAGCAGCGCGACCACGAGGAATAATACTGCGCTCGCGCCGAACACCCCCGGATCGGTGGCGCCAGTATCGTACAGCATTGCCGACATCAGGCGCGTCAGCGCGGCCGAACCGGCTAGCCCGATCGCAATCCCGGCCAAAGTAAGAACCATTCCGCTGCCGATAACCAGCCGAAGAATGTCGCGTTTTGCCGCGCCCAGCGAGATGCGAATGCCCAACTCTTGCGTCCGCTGTGCGACCGAATACGCGATCACGCCGTAGATCCCGATTACCGCCAGGGCCAAGGCCGTCGCTGCCATGAGGCTGATCAGCAGCATCGTGAATCGGGGCGAGGCGCTGGCTGACTCAAGTCGTTCCTGCATGCTGAGAATCCCCGTCAGCGGCTGGTCCGGGTCAGCGCCCGCAATCCGGACGCGCACCGCGGAAGCCAGGCTGTGCGGGTCGAGCGCAGTTCGCACACTCAGGTACAGCAGCGGTGACGCCAGCTGCGGATACGGAACGAGCACCTCGGCCCTCGCAGGGTGCGCCAGGCCTTCATTCTTCACATCGCCCAGAACGCCCACCACCTCGAACGGCTTCGGAAGATTGCCGATCATCAAGTGCTTCCCGAGCGGATTCTGGTTCGGCCAGAACTGCCGCACGATGCTTTGATTCACGAGGACCACAGGCTGCGCGTCCGCGTCGTCGTGGTCATCGAACGCGCGGCCCATGATAATCGGCACGCCCATCACCTTCGGATAGTCCGGGCTCACCGATTGAATCATCGCCACCGGCCTCTGCCCCAGCGCAACCGCCGGCTGGCCTTCGCAAAGAAAGGGCGTGCCGTGATTGGCGAGAACCGGTAGAGCCGTCGAAATCGACGCAGCCTGAACGCCCGGCACGCTCTGCATGCTTCGAATCGCTGCGCTGTAGAATGCGATTCTCTCCGGCGCATGCGGATACCGGGCCGGCGGCAGGTAGGTCTGCATGGTTAAGGTGCCCCTCGGTTCAAAGCCGGGGCTGACGGTTTGAAGCCGGAGGAAGCTGCGAATCAGGAGCCCGGAACCGACCAGCAGCATCGTCGCCAGCGCCACCTGGGCGGTGACCAGCACGTTTCGGACCCGATTTCGCTTTCGGCCCGCACTGCTGCCGCGGCTCTCGTCGCGCAGCATCGAGTTCAGATCGAGGCGGGAAAGCTGCAGCGATGGCATCAGGCCGAAGAGCACTCCGCTCAGAATTGAGATCAACAGCGTGAATCCCAGCACCCGCGAATCCATGGCCACGTCCGCCATCTGAGGAAGATTCGTCTGGCTAAACGCAGCCAGCGCGCGCGTGCCGGCCCGTCCCAGCCCGATCCCGACTCCGCCACTGAAAATCGAAAGCAGCAGGCTTTCCGTGAGCAACTGCGAAAGCAGGGCGCCGCGCGAGGCTCCAAGAGCCGTGCGAACCGCAAACTCCTTCTTGCGGCCAAGCGCCCTCGAAACCAGCAAGCTCGCGACGTTGGCGCAGGCGATCAACAGAACAAATCCCACCGAGGCGGAAAGAATCAGCAGCGTCGGCCGAACGTTGGCGACCAGGTCTTGCTGGAGTCCAGTGACACTCATGGCGACGCTGACCGTTGAATCGAAATTGCCGGGTTTGTCGCGCTTGTATTGCTGATAAATCAGCCCGGCTTCGGTTTGAGCCAGCTCCTGAGTGACTCGCGGCTTCAATCGCCCAATCACGTCGAAGTACATTCCGCCGTTCTGGATACGGGCGGGTGTGACGATGCTGAGTTCCGTGAGCCGGGGCGCAAAGATGTCCACCCTCCGGCCCAGCAGAGGCACGCTGAACTTGGCTGGCAGGACGCCGATCACGGTGTACTCCCTAGAATCAAGCGCAAGATTCCGGCCGATCGCGTCTCGAGCGTCACTGAACAGGCGCGCCGCCAGCTCGGCGCTGATCAGCACCACCTGCCTTCCGCCCGGTTGATCCTCTTCCGGCAGGAACGTGCGCCCGACCACGAGCCGCACTCCCAGAACGTCAAAAAGGTTCCAGGTCACCCGTTCGGCGTTGATCTGATCCGGCTCGCCCCGGCCGCTCAGGTTGAACGATTCGTCTTGATAGGCGCCGATGCCCGCAAAGCACCGGTTGCGCTCGTTCAGCGCCGTGATATACGGGAGCGAGAGATAGCGGTAGCCCGCCGGGTCCCGATCACTCGCGATCCTGACGAGGCGATCTGGATCCCGGTAGGGCAGCGGCCTAAGAAGCAGCGCGTTCGCCACCGAAAAGATCGCGGTGTTCGCGCCAATGCCCAGCGCGAGGGTCAGAATCGCGATCACCGTGAAGCCGGGGCTCGCCGCCAGCGTGCGCACGGCATATCGGGAATTCCTCCATGGACTGTCCATCATGCAACAGATCGCCTTTGCTACCGGGGCCTTGCCGACGCGTCGGCCTCCAACTGACGGAGTTGCTGCCGGACGCCGGCGGCATCGGGCGCATTGGGGGCCAGTTCCAAATACTCGCGGAAGTGCGCCACCGCTTCGGCGGTTTGGTTCTTCCCCATCAGGATCAGCGCGATCACAACGTTGAGCCGTGGAACCTTGTGATCCTTGTCAATCCGCAATCCTTCACGTGCCGCACGCTCAGCGGCATCCGTCCGGTTCAGCCTTGCGTTGGCGATCGCGTTGTAAAGGTACGCCGCAGGAACGTCACCGGGATCGAGCTGGATCCACGCCTGGGAATAAAACGCCGAAGACACCCAATCCTGTTTGCGGTCGGCCAGCATGGTGAGACTCTCATACGGCCGGATGTACCGCGGATCACTCGCCAGCGCGTGCTTCCATGCGTCGATGGCGCCCGCGGCATCGTTACCCGTTTGGCGCAGCAATCCCAGTTGATACCAGGCGATCGCATACCTAGGATAAGTCGCCACTGCTTTGGTGAACTCTTCCCCCGCGGCCTGCCATTTCTCTTTCGCCAGCGCGTCGATTCCCTTGTCGTAGGTTTTCCGGGCGTTCGGCGGGGCCTGCAGCGTGGTTGCGCTCACCGTCAAGGAAGTCGCGCGCGACAGTGGATGCATGGTGATGACGCCGAGGCGGCCATCGTCCGTTCTACTCTTCACGGCGATACTCATCAGCTCCGACCGGTAGCCCGCCAGCACCGCCTGCAGTTCGCAGTCGCGTAGCGCCGCGATCACCGGCATGGTTTCCAGGGTCGATCCGGTGGTAGCCCGCATGAGAGCTGTCGGAGGTCCGCCGATCTGGGTTGCATCGCCTTGCACCCCGTCACTACCGCCGGCGCTCACGCGAAAACTGAAGTGACCTTTGGCGTCGGTCGAAGTTTCAAACCGCGACTGGCCGTTGCAGACGCGGTTGATGGCAACCGGTTCCGGAGGAGCGGAGCCGTCGTCGAGCTTCACCTCTCCGGAGAAGTAAAACACCCTTTCGTAACTCATATTCGTCTGCAGCTGGCTCTGCGGCGGAAGGTCCTGTTCCCGCGCATGTGCCAGGCTGCCGAACATCACGACCAGTAGTACACCCCTTCGATCACCCATGGCCACTCCAAGTACGTTGTCCACAATTATGCCCCTGCCGGCGATGAAAAGATAGGGAATAGCGGCTTCGGGAAGCAATAGGGCAATTCGCCCGACTACCAGAAGTATTGCCTGACCACTTTTGGTGAACTGGGCGCTCCCGAGATCACCCTGACGTGCAGGACGAGCTGCAGGTTCTTTTTCTGCCAGTCCGGAGGCGCACCGCGCAGCGCTTCGGCCATCAGGTCCGGATTGGTGACCAGCTCGGCCGCGGCGTCGGTGCCATATTGGGTGATGCCGGCCAGTTCCACCAGCATCGCGTGCGTATCGGGATGGAAGACGCGCGAGACGATGGCGTAGTCTTCCGTGGTATGGCGGTCGCGCGGGAGCACGGGGAGCACCCACTGCGTGGCTTTGCCGTCGTCCGTGATTCCGGCCGGGCGTCGGAAGCCGTCGACGAAGAACCGCATCTGATTGCTGATCTGTTTCCACTTCGTGTACGAGAAACCCACGAGAATGGCGGGTCCTGAGCGGAGATCGGCGAAGGACACGTCGTTGCCGAGCTTGACTCGATAGGGACGGCCGAGCCGGGTCAGCATAGCGGCGAGACGGGAAGTGGCGATCAGGTCGCCGCCGCCCACGAACTGGTCCGTCAAAAGCGTGAAGTCTTCCACGTGTGACGGAGGCGTAATCGTCGGGTCGATATCGACGCCATATACCGGTACGAAGGCGGCGCACAACTGCAGGGGGGATGATCCGTTCAGGACCGGTGCCCAGAATTGAACCAGCGGCGTGGCCGCGGGGCGGGTCCAGGCCCACACCAGAGCGGCGACGGAGGCCAGCATCATGGCAGCGACCGCGGCGCGGATGGGAGTCACGAAGGCTGGGTGCAGGGGCGGCTCGGCCGGAACCGGCGAGGCCGCAGGCGGCGCTTCAGGACCCGGACCGGGTGTAGCGGCAGGGGGGGGCGTCACCAGATGGAATTCGGGGATGTAGGTCCCGGAAGGCAACTCGATCCGTACCGGGTTATGCGACCCCAGATCCGAGTAGTAGAGACCCAGGCGTTTGCGAACCTCACCGGCCTTGACCCGGACCGTGGCGTCATCGCTGGGGTCGTAACTGGTGGGCCGGCCGAAAACCTCGATCCCAATCGTGCGCTCCTTGAGCATGTCGCCATGACCCTGAAGCGTGTTTTCGACCACGTAACGCAGAAATTCCTGGCTGCGCTTGCTGGTGCGGAATTCATGGCAGGCGAGGATACGGCTCAATTCCTCGCGGACCTGCTCTTCGGTCACCGGCACGGCCTGGCCCGCTGGCGGCGTCGACCTTGGAAAAATCCCCGGTGAATTTCCCTGCGACATGGGCCCACCCGACTCTAACGTGATTGCTGGTCCGATTTTACCAGATCCGCACCCAGACGCCGCTGCACTGATAGTATTAGCGTTCGATTGCGGTAACGAACTGGCCGCAACAGCGTCGTAACCGTTCGATACTGGACATCGCGCCTCCTCCGGCTCAGATTGAGACTTGAGCACCATGTCGAAAATGCTGGAAGAGACACGCCAGCAGCCGGAAGCGCTCTCCCACACGTTGGAGGATGGTGCCATCCGGTTGCGCGATCTGCGCAGACATCTGGAAGCCAACCGGCCTCGGCTGGTAATTCTGGTAGCCCGAGGCACCTCGGACAACGCGGCACAGTTCGGCCGGTATCTGATCGAGATTACCACGCACATTCCTGTGTCGCTGGCGGCGCCATCGGTGCTAACCCTATACGCGAGCCCGCTGGATTTGCGCGACGTACTGGTGGTCGGGATTTCGCAGTCCGGTGAATCGACCGACACCAACGCGGTGCTGGCGGACGCGCGCAGCCGGGGAGCGATTACCTTAGGCATCACCAACGAACCCAACAGCACGATCGCGGAGATCTCTGAGTTCACCCTGCTGGCGCGAGCCGGCAAGGAAGAGAGCGTAGCCGCCACCAAAACCTATACCTGCCAGCTCCTGGCGCTGTACCTGGTCGCCTATGCGCTGGGAGGCGAGGTGTCGTTCGACGCCCTCCGCCTGCTGCCGCAGTGGGTTGAAGAGGTGCTGGAGATCGAAGAGCGCGTCGGTGAGATCGCGGAGCGTTACATGTTCATGACGCGGGCCGTTACCGTGGGCCGCGGCTTGAATTACGCCAACGCCCTGGAGTTCGGCCTGAAGCTGATGGAGACGTGCTACGTAGTCACGGAGCGGTTTTCATCGGCGGATCTGATGCACGGTCCCATCGCGCTGGTGGAGCATGCCTTTCCAGTCTTCGTTTTCGCACCGGCGGGCGTGACCTGGCAGTCCATTTCCACGGTGGTGGACATGCTGGAGGAGCTGAAGGCCGAGACGCTGGTCATCACCGACGAAAGTAACACCGAGGCGTGCGCCAAGCCCGCGCGGCTCATCCGGCTCCCCAGTCCGCCGGCCGCCTGGGGTGGCCCGCAGGACTTGTACACGCCCATTCCATATATCGTGCCGGCGCAGCTGTTCGCGGCGCAACTGGCCGAGATCAAGGGGCTGAACCCGGACCGGCCGAGGCTGCTGCACAAGATCACACGCACCATGTAGGCCATTGCGGTGCGAACTGCATCCGTCTAGGAGCGCTCCGGCAGCCGTCGCAACGGCGGTGGGCCCGGTGTGGCGTTATTCGTGGGCATCCCCTGGGCCATGCGCCGCTCCCGGCACAGCCTCCTCAACCTTCAGAAACTGATCGGCAACGACGTCCCTCAAAATCTGGACCCCGCCTCGCGGCCACCGGATCTCGATCAGCGCGATCTGCTTTTCGCTCCCCAGCCCGAAGTGCACCCGCTTGTCGCTCGAAGACATGAACCCGGTGCTGACCG
>CAZZHN010000054.1:0-22491 GCA_964654065.1 uncultured Solibacteraceae bacterium | reverse complement strand
CACCATCCACGCATACTACATGTTGGGGCTACCTGAGTCAAGCAGACACCCACCTAGGGGAAATCTCTTACGAAATTCCGCGGTTTCTCCCGATCTCACCGCGCCAATTGCATTAGGCCTGACAAAAGTCCGTGAGAGAAACCGTTGGCTGGAGGTACTACCCAACCAAACAGGGATTAGCGCCGTGCCAAGCAGAGAGGTTACTCGCCGGCGTAAACCGGAGCCGCCTATGCCGAAACATCGGTTTGGTTTTCTGAAGCGGACAGTGCCCGATTGGGGCATTGCCAAGGCCATGGAGATGTTGAACAGCCCCCATCTGGCTGGAATGTCGGCGGAGGCCAAGCGCTGCGCACTGCTCATGGCACTGGAGGCGACGGGCACGGAAGTGGAGACCCTGCTGCAGGACGCGGTCATCCAGCAGCGCCTTCTGGATCAGCAGGAGGAACAACGGCATGCCAAACTGCGGCGGTTCGAAGCGGCACGGCTGGAAGAGAACCGGGCGGTGCAGGCGGAGCTGGACCGCCTGACCGGCCGGTATATGGAACGCATGCAGGCCAACCTGAACCTGGTGGCCCAACGGCAAGACGAGTTCCATGCCTGGCAAACACAAAAGGAACAGGAAGCGCAGCGGATGACGGACGCCGCTGCGTTCTGTGTGCCGCACGGCCATGGGTCCCGCAACACGACTCTATCGGTGGTGCTCGAGCCGGTACGCGCGGGCCGGAGATAGCCGGCGGTGCTCATGGCCGGGTTGGGAATTGCTCTGTTGCTAGCGGCCGTGTGTTGCCGTCCGAGAAAAAGGATCCGGCCGTTGGGGCGCTCCGATCTGGGGCGGGTGCGGCGCCTGGCCGAACAGGAATGCCGAAGAAACAGCTTCCCGGTGGAATGACAAGACAGGACTGGAGACAGCGATGAAACCCTCGCAATCGGATTACACGCAGCCGATCGGGCTGGATGTCGGGACGAGCCGTATCGTGGTGGCGCGGGACGCGGGTAAGCGCTATGAGTACGAAGCGCAGCTCAACGCGTTTCTGACGCTGCCGTATTCCAAGCTGGCGGAGAATCTGTTGCAGCGCGAAGGGATTCTGCACGAAGTGCAGGGCGCCGAAATCGTGGTGACGGGCAACGACGCCGAAAAGTTCGCCGAGGTGTTCCACGTCGAAACGCGGAGGCCCATGCGGAAGGGTGTGATCAACCCGGACGAACCGCACTCACTGGCAGTGCTGCGCCACATCATTTCCAAGCTGGTGGGCACGGCTGCAGTGGAAGGGCAAAAGATCTACTTCAGCGTTCCAGCGGGCGTGGAAGGCGAGGAATCCGGCATCGCTTATCACGAGGCCTCCATCCACCAGCTTCTGAAGGAACTGGGCTACGCGCCGACTTCAATCGTGGAAGGGCTGGCGGTGGTTTTCGGTGAATTGAGCGAGTGCAACTACAGCGGCATCGGCATTTCCTGCGGCAGCGGATTATGCAACGTGTGCCTGGCAGTGCTGTCGGTGCCTGTGATCAGCTTCAGCGTCGCCAAGGCCGGCGATTTCATCGACGCGCAAGCGGCGCTAGTGACCGGCGAAATGGCCACCCGGCTGCGCGTGCAGAAGGAGCAATCGTTCCAGCTCAACGGGCTGAACGGAGAACGCGTGCAGAACGCGCTCACCGTTTACTACCGCGAAGTGATCCATAACCTGATCGAGACCCTGCGGCAGCACATCTCAGCCGCGCGGCGCCTGCCCAAGCTGGAGCAATCCGTGCCCCTGGTGCTGTCGGGCGGCACCGCCATGCCGAATGGATTCCTGGAGTCCTTCGTCACCGCCCTGCGCGCCAGCGAATTCCCGCTGCGCCTCTCGGAGGTGCGATTGTCCGCTGACCCGTTGAATTCCACCGCCCGCGGCGCTCTGATGGCCGCCTTGTGCTGAGGCCGCCCTTTTCCGCGGGCGGCCCGCGCCGGAACCAAAGCTAGCCGGTCAGACGGGCATTACAAAGGACGGCTCGGGCGTACGCTGCACCCGCGCCGCGGCCAAATGGTTGTCCTCACTTGGCCCGGGAGCGGACAGCAGCACGGAACAAACGCCCCGGACCCGGCCATGATCGGCATCGAGCGGCTGGAGGCGCAGGCTGAGCCGGATTCTGGAGCCGTCTTTCCGCAGGTAGTCTTGTGCCGGGCTATCGGCAACGGGCTGGCCCTGCAGGGCACTCATCACAATACGCTGGCAAGCCGATCGCTGCTCAGGCGATACCAGGTCCCAGGCGTGTTTTCCCAGGATCTCCGCCGGAGCGTAACCGAGCAAATCGCGCTCCACCTGGTTCGCGCGCCGGATGACGCCCTGCGCGTCGAGCTCGTGCAAAGGCACCGGCGCCCGGTCAAAAACATCCACCACCTGCTGCTCGCGCCGCAGCAGCTCGCGCTCCCGCTCGTTCAGCGCCCGCGCCGTAACGCTCAGTTCTTTGCCCAGCTGGCCGATCTCATCCTTGCCGCCGGGTACCGGCATCATAGGCAACTCATGAACCAGCAAGTGCACGAATTTCTGAAGCCGCACAAGCCGCTTCGTAATTCTCGCCCCCAGCAGCAGGTTCAGGGCGAATCCGAGAATGGGACAGAAGCAGGCGATCAAAATCGCGGTCAGGAAATACTTCGAATAAAGGTGTTCCTGCATCTCGAGCCGGAGAGTAAGAAAGGCGCTTTCCTCCGACTCGATGGCTTCCAGCTGCGCGCGCTCATTCTTCATCAGGCCGATCTGCTCCTGGAAGCGCTGGCGGGCCTGCGGACCGAGCATCTGGACCGGCTGGCCGGCGTCTTCCCTGGGCACCTGCCAGAGCGGGCTGCGTTCCCCGCTGATCGCTCCTCTGATTTCGCCTAACTGCTTGCGCGCGTTTGGACTCGACGTTACGCTCGCCAGTTGGGAAAGCATCGCCTGCAACGAAGCCTGTGAATGCACCCGTTCGCGCAGGAGGTCGGCGTTTCCGGTAAGGAGATAGGCTCCCATCTGAGTCTCCATCTCCAGCAGCTGCATTTCGGCCTTTTGGGTGCCAAACCGAACCTGGTTCGAATCGTAGACCCATTCTTCAGCCGCGCGGCGCCCGGAAGCCATGGTCGAAATCAACCAGACGACGAACAACAGGGCGCCTAAAGGGAATATCAGGAGAAACAACCCTTTGACGCGAAATGGAAGGTCGTCAGACCACTTACTGAAAACCGCAAGGTGCATTGCCTTCATCCCCCAGTCCAGCCTTTTCAGAGTTTAAGGTAGTAAAACCCTTTCGTAATCCAGTCTCCGCTTGAGTTGGCCGGATTACCATACTTGCGGATGTTAGCCGATAGCTGCTATCAGCGTCGTGGCTGGGGCGGATCTACCTGTGTTTTCTTTCAGTTAAGTTGCTAACCCGGTCCGCGGGGCACAGTACCAGTCTGCCGATCAGGACTCGCCTTCCGCCATCCGCCCAATCCGAGAGCAAGGGCACGCCGTCGAACTCGGACCCGACACACCCCATTTGCGCCATGGGCACTCCCCTTCCGCGCTTGCGGTGGGGCGCGGAGCGAGACGCGCAATGAGCCGAGGTGAAGCGGCGCGAAAGATGCAAATCGCGGTTACCGCCGGTCTGCCAATTCCACAGGCTGCGGATCAGTTCGCAGCTTCCCTCGCGAGCAACTCCACGGCGGCTATATTCTGCGCCAGTTCCTTCGGCACGCTGTGTCGCGCCAGCAGGTACGCGGGGGAATTGTAGGAGATCCAGACTTTGCCGGCGGCATCCTCCGCGATCAGTATTTTCAATGGCAGATCAATGGCGATGCTGGGCGAGGCGATCATGAGCGGCGTGCCGGCCTTCGGGCTGCCGAATATCAATAGCTTGGTGGGCCGCATTTCGATTCCGGCCTTAGCCGCTTCCCCGCTGTGATCCACCAGGGCAAATAGCTTGATACCCCTGGCTTGTAAGATTCCCTGCAACTTGTCCACCGCTTGATCGACGGAATGGCTGCTGGGCAGGCTGACGATACCGGCGTCTGCGTTCGGTGTCATTTTCCCTCCTGAAGTCCCGGCCCCTGGGCCGTTAAAGTGGCGCCGGCGCACTGACGGGCCGCATGTTTCCTGCCCGTTGAATAGGGCCGCGGCTTCCTCCGCTTGGCGATTCACTGCGCGAGTTTTCGCCCCGTTTCGCGCAGGGCCGTCTGCACGTTTTTCCACTCCTCCTTCACGCCGGGAAGCTGTAGCTGGTACGGCGACTGGTCCAATTGGAACATTGTGGCGTCAGGGTATTGCCCAAGCTTCCGGCGCAGCCACTCCGCGGTGGTACCGTCATACTGCCCCACCGAATAACGGAATCCATCGCCCTGCGGAACGACTCCGATTCTGACGGGTGGCTGTGCCGTGCTGATCCAACCATCGACTTCCTGGCGGCACCAATCGCTACTGCACAAGGCGCGCAGGCGGGCGAGGTCGGGTTGATTCAGCACCCATCCGTCCGCTTGAGCCAGGGCAATGCGCAGCGTGCGCTCCAACTGCATCGAGGCTTCGCCCGACTGCGACTTCAGCTCCGCTTCGCGGCCCTTCCACCAGGAACGGAAGTATTCCATGGCATCCCAGAGCGGTTTCTCCGCGGCCACGGTGCCGTACATCCCCAGCACCTCAGCGGCGCCACTTTTGACGTGATAGTTGGGCGAGGTCAGATACTCGATCGCGAGCCGTTCGAGCGCCGGGCTGTATGCCCACCGGCCGTAGTCGCGAAACTGAAGCCCGAGGTCGTTGCACGCTGGAGCACCTGCCGTACTGGCGAATGCCTCACGCAGTACGCGCTCACCGAATGACGGGTCATACTTCAGGAAATAGAATGCGAGCGCGCCAGCGCAGGTCGACCGGTCCCGATTTTCGAGTTCCGTCTTCCGCGAGAGATAGATCTCCTCGACGCGCTTCACGATATCGCCGGTTGCATATCGCAAGATGAGCGGGGCGTAGAATTGTTCCGCGAGTACATCGTTCAATTCCGGGAGCGCAGGGTCGGACAGCATAGCTAAGGTGGCGAAAGGGAGGTGTTTCGTGGGCTGGCGGATCTCGTCCAGAATGATCTGCCTGCCTTCGGCGGGCGACAGCTCGTACAGCCGCTGGAGCGCCACGCTTTGAATTTCCGCGCCATTCTGTTGCTGCGGCGCACTTGCCACCAGTTCGCGCAGCACGGGAAGAATTGCGGGGCCCTTCAGCGCGCTCCAGCGACCCTCCAGCAACATACTCTGCGTCATCACGGGCAAGCTACGGAAGTCGGCGACCAGCAACGCTGCCACGGTGCGCAGCCAGGGAGGCTCCGGGGGGCTTTGCATGCCGAAGTTGAGCAGAGTGACAAGACACGTCGTCCGCGCCTCGGGCTGTTTTGCCGGCAGGGCAGCTCTCAGCCGCGCCGCGTAATCGTCTCCGTTCTTGCGTTGAGCGTTCGCGCGGCGGTCCGACTCTTCCCGCCACGCTTTCTGGGCGGCCACGTCGTTGGGGTATGGCGGCATCGATCCGCCGGACGCGACCAGTTCCGCCAGTTGCGCTAGTGTCCGCAAGTACTGTTCCGAGACCGGCTGATCGGCCGCGACCAGGCGCTGTTCCATTACGGGCAACAACTGCCTTCGGTACGGCGACGAGAGCACGCCCAAGTGAGCCGAGTACGAGTCCACATCCAGCCCTGCGGGCAGCAACCGGACGAGTTCTTGAGCGGCCTCCAGGCTATCGAGGAAACGCAGCACACGGACGGCCTGGAGTCGTTCGGCGGCTGTCTTGCTATCCAGCGCGTGTGGTGCGTCCAAGGTTTTCTTGGCCGCGGCGATCTGCTCTTGTACCCACGATGCCGGCGCTGGTCGAATCCTCAGCGTCAGGACATTCGACACTAGCTCGACCGCCTCGCCGCGACCGGGCATGCGCAAGTCATAGTCCGACTGCCCGGCAGGCTCGACCTGGCTTACGCGCCGGCTGATCACGTAGACGCGGAATTCCCCTGGTTCGCGGAAACGCGTCCACTCGTTCAGCACGCGCTCAAACGCGTACGGCTTTTCGGACAGAATCATCGGACCGCCCGAGATTCCGCCCAAGCCGCCCTCACCGGCGAACAAGCCCTGTAACGGATCTTCAGAGAGCGACGCAGGCGCCACGACAAACTCCTCCGTATAGTTCATCCGGCCGGCCCGGTCATACAGCCGGCTATCCGCCAGAAAGCTTCGCGGCAGCGTGGACGTGAAGTTCAGTTCAAGAGGAATGACCTCGCCGAAGAAGAGCTCGGTTTTCGGCGTCGTGATCGTGAATTTCACTCCCTCGGGTTGTCGCCCGGCGAGATCCTTCCAGTGCTCGAAGAACGCATCCTGAGCCGATGCGCGCACGCCCGCCAGTGCTACGGCCGCCAGGCACACTCGCGAAATCGAGAATCGCTGCCGCACCATAGGGCTCACGCTGCCTGGCTTGGACGCCTGGCTGCTAGTGGCCAGAATTCCCTTATTTGCACCTTCGTTCCTCATCGTACCGTACAGGTCACGAACCGCTGGAACCCCGACGGTGTGGCTGTAACGCTTCGTACGGATGACTGAGTGGCACCGGGGCGCCGCAACCTGGTGCCGCACTTGCCTACATCAGCGTCAGCGGATCCACATCGATCACCAGCGCCGTCGCGGGCCACTTGCGTTCCAGGGCAAAGGCGCGCACTTTTTGCAGCAGCGCGTTGAGGGCCACGCGGCTGGCAGATTTGATGAGGAGCTGGTAGCGGTACTCAGCCTTGAGCCGCGGAACCGGCGCTTCGGCCGGACCCAGCACACGCAGCTTTTCCGGCGGCGGCGTCAGCAGCATTCCCAGGTCCGCGCTCATGCGCAATGCCAGTTCTTTTTTCTCCGCGCGAACGAGCACGTTGGCCATAGCGCTGAAGGGCGGGTAGCTCATGGCGCGGCGGAATTCCAGCTCTTTCTCATAGAACGCCTGATAATCCTGAGCGGCCGCCATGCGGACGGCATAGTGATCGGGGTTGATGGTCTGGATGAGCACGATGCCGGGCAGGTTGCCGCGCCCGGCGCGGCCGGCCACTTGAGTGAGAAGTTGGAAGGTGCGCTCGGCCGCGCGGAAATCCGGCATACCGAGTCCGACATCGGCGGAGACCACGCCCACCAGCGTCACATTCGGGATGTCATGGCCCTTGGCGATCATCTGCGTGCCCACCAGGATGTCGAAGCTGCCTTCGCGGAATCCGTCGAGAATCGCCTCGTACTGGCGTTTTCCAGTCACTGTGTCGCGGTCGAGGCGGGCAACGCGGGCGGTAGGAAAGGCGCGGTGTAGTTCCTCCTCCACGCGCTCCGAGCCGACGCCGAGAAAGTAGACCTTGTCGCTGCCGCACTTGGGGCAGACGCTGGGCACTTTTTCGGCGTAGCCGCAGTAGTGGCAAAGCAGCCGCCGGTCGCGCTTGTGAAAGGTGAGTGTAAGCGAGCAGTTGGCGCACTGCACGCGCTCCCCGCACGAACGGCAGGCGACGAAGCTCGAAAAGCCGCGGCGGTTGAGCAGGATGATGGTTTGTTCGCCATTCTCCAGGCGCTGGCCGATGGCGTCCACCAGCTTGCGCGAAAACGTCGCCTGCTGGCGCGTCTCCAGAAACTCCTGGCGCATATCGATCAGTTCGACCTCCGGCATGGGCCGGGCTTCGATGCGGCCGGGCAGCGTCAGCAGAGTGTACTTGCCGCGCGCGGCGTTGTAGCGGCTCTCGAGGCTCGGGGTCGCCGAGCCGAGCACCACGCAGGCGCGCGCTGCCTGGGCGCGTACCAGGGCCACGTCGCGGCCGTTGTAGCGCGGTGTTTCCTCCTGCTTATAGCTGCCGTCATGCTCTTCATCCACCACGATCAATCCCAGGTTGCGGACCGGTGCGAACACGCCGGAGCGCGTGCCGACCACCACCGAAGCTGCGCCGGAGCGGATGCGCCGCCATTGATCGGTGCGCTCGACGTCGGTGAACGCGCTGTGGAGAATGGCGACGCGATCGCCGAAGCGCGAAAAGAACTGACTGGCCATGGCGGGGGTCAGCGCGATCTCCGGCACCAGCAGCAGAGCTCCGCGGCCCTGGGCAACGACTGCCTGAATGGCGTTCAGGTAGATCTCGGTCTTGCCGGAGCCGGTGACGCCGTACAGAAGAAAGGCATGAAACTGGCGGGCTGCGATGGCATTGTAAATGGCGTCGTAGGCGGCTTGCTGCGCCGGGTTGAGGGTGTGCGGGGCGCGCGCAATTCCCGTCGCTATGCCGGCGGCTTCGGTATTGAGCGTGACCACGCCCTTGCGCGCCAGGGAACGCGCGGCCGCACTGGAGTGGGCCAGTATGTTCTCCAAATCCTTGAGATTGTGCGACCCGGGATGAAGTTCCAGGAAGGCTCTCAGTTCGCGCTCTGGTTTATTCAGCTTGGCTTCTTGCGGCGCGCGGGCAAGTTCCACCCGCAGGCGGGCGGCGGGCGCACGCAAAGGGTCGCGCTCGGTCTGCACCTGCTCGGCGGCTATGAGGCCCTTGCGTTCGAGCGAGCGGATGGCTCTGTCGGCCAGCGGCAAAATGCGCGCCAGATAGGCGGCTGAGAGCGGCCGCTTCTCGAGCAGGCTCAGGACGCGCGCGACCGGATCGTCGGGCGCCGCGTCGAAGAGCAACTGGCGCGCAGCGTCGCGACCGGAGTCAGTGAGCGACCAGACCTTGCCGCGACGGATCTCCGAGGCCAGCGGCAGCATGCCGCGCAGCACTTCGCCCAGCGGCGCGCAATAATAATTGGCGATCCAGCGGCCCAGGCTCAAGAGCTCCGCGTCCAGCACGGGCTCGGAATCGACCAGGCGCAGCGCCTCGCGCGTGGCCATTTCCGGCCGGTCGTCGTGGCAGCGCAGGATCACGCCAGTGAGTTTTCGCGGACCGAATGGAACCACGATTCGGCTGCCCGCCTGCACGCGGTGGCGCAGGGTCTCGGGCAGCGAATACGTAAACGGCTGGTCAAGCGGCACCGGCACACTGACGTCCACGTATTGGAAGCTTCCCTCCGGCATGGAAAACTTCAGCATAGCGAACGCACCGGGGTGATGCCCTGGACGCGATAAAGAGTATGGCTGACATACCGGCATCACATCCGTCTCGAGGCTCGACCGGCTCAAACGGTGACGTTGCGTCGCCCGATCACGCCGTCCTGCGGGTACTGTTTTGAACAACTCGGCCACCATTTAGCACAACTTCCGGCCACCGAATCGTGTTTGCCTGTCTTTGTGCCGCATTTCGATGAAATAATGTGACAGCGTGATGAATATAGTGAAACCTCAGGTCGCGGAACGCGCAATTTAAAACGATGGCTTTTTGGCCAAATCCCAGAGTTGAGGCTCGATGAGTCGGCCAGAATCGTGCACGCCTCTGGCTGGGCAAACCCGGCTATTCGGCGCCGCATTGTTACTCGCAGCGTGTTGTTTTGCACAGGTCAACGAGCTGACCGCTGGTTATGGTAATTCCAGAACCAACGCCAATCTGCAGGAGACCACGCTAACCCCCGGAACCGTCAGGCTGGGCAATTTTGGGAAACTTGGAAATCTGCCCGTCGACGGCCAGGTTTATGCCCACCCCCTCTATGTGAGCGGGCTTGCCATTCCGGGTCAGGGCACGCATAACGTTGTATTCATTCTTACCATGCACAATAGCGTGTATGCGTATGACGCCGACGCGCTTTCGCCGCCTCTCTTGCTTTGGCACGTGAACTTGGGACCGTCCGTGCCGAGCAATGTATACCAGGATGGCTATACCGACATTGCACCCGAGGTAGGCATTCTTAGCACAGGGGCAATCGATTTGCAGCGTCAAGTGCTCTACCTCGTGTCCGCCACTCTCACATCCAGCAGCCAGGGTGATTCCGCTGTGTACCAGTTGCACGCCCTGGACCTCACGACCGGCGCTGAAGACCTGTATGGACCCACCGTGATTCAAGCCTCTGTAGTGGGAACCGGCGACGGAAGCATGCTGCTGGGAACGCTGCCGTTCGATCCGCAAATGCACATCCAGCGGCCAGGTCTCCTGCTGACGAACGGCGCAGTTTATCTGGCCTTCGGATCGCACGCGGACGACCCGCCGTGGCACGGGTGGCTGATGAGTTACAACGCAGCGGATGTGAGCCAGCAACTGAGCGTACTCGCGACAACGCCGAATTCGTACGGCGGCTCAATCTGGCAGGCAGGTGCCGGCCTGGCGGCAGATGACGCCGGCAATATTTACGTGCTCTCAGGGAACGGCTTTTTCGATGGCAGCACGGAATTTGCCAACAGTTTTCTAAAATTCAGCGGTGCGGCGCCGTCCCTCGCAGCATGGTTTGCGCCGCCGAACTGGCAAATGCTGGCGGAATACGACTACGATCTGGTGGCGGGTCCGGCGATCATTCCCGGCACGCACTTGCTGGTAGGCGGCGATAAATACGGCGAGCTCTACCTGGTTGACGGCGACTCGCTGGGCACGGACCCGTCGGGGGCCGACGGGAGCGCTCAGATTATTCAGGGAACGGAGGGAGGAGGCATCTTCACGCTGGCCGTGTGGGCCCGGTCGGACGCCACATACGTCTACCTGCAGGAATGGGGCACGTTCGTGAAGTGCTACCAGGTCCTGGCCGGAACATTGAACCCCAACCCTGTTTCCGTTACCGGGTACACGGGCCAGGGCATTCCGTTCGACGGCATCGTGATTACTGCCAATGGCGGCCAACCGGGCACAGGGATCCTTTGGGAGACAACGACTGGCCCGGCAGGTGGTACGCTGCACGCATTCGACGCCTCCAACCTGGCCGACGAACTCTGGAACAGCGACATGAGCGGGGGAGCGGACACATTGCAGACATTTGCCAAGTTCGCCGTTCCGACCGTGGTGAATGGCAAAGTGTACGTTCCGACCTGGTCGAATGAAGTGACGGTATATGGCCTGACTTCGGCTTCGCCGTCAGGCAGCTCCGCGCCAGTGGTGGCAGCCGTGCTGAATGGCGCCAGCTACGGCGCCGGCGCGGTTTCACCAGGTGAGGTGGTCACGATCTTCGGTACCAACCTCGGATCTGCCACCCCAGCCGTCATGCAAGCGGACGTGTCCGGGTTCTTGACCATGTCTCTCTCCGGCACGCAGGTGCTGTTCGACGGTGCGCCGGTGCCGCTGGTCTATGCGTCCCCCGGCCAGGTGAGCGCCGCGGCGCCATTCGGCTTGCAGGCCGCCACCACCCAAATCCAGGTGGAATACCAGGGGCAAACCTCGACTGTTTTCGCGGTCCCCGTCGCGGCGGTCATGCCGGGAATCTTCTCGCTGGACGGTTCAGGCAGGGGCCAGGCACTGGCGTTCAATCAGGACGGCTCACTCAACTCACTGGCGAATCCGGCGTCAGCGGGCTCGGTAGTCCGGTTGTACGCCACCGGGCTGGGCCAGACGTCTCCCTCCGGCGTGGATGGCCTTTTGGTGGCGGGCGGCGCTGCTCCCATGTCGGCAACGCTCCAGGTGACGGCTCAAGTAGCCGGCGAGGCGGCCACGGTGACCTACGCGGGAAGCACGCCGGGACTGATTGACGAAGTGTCCCAAGTGAACATCACGCTGCCGTTACAGCACGTGCCATCAGGCATGGTGCCGCTGGTAGTCCAGGTCGGCGGTCAGAGCTCGCAGCCGGGAATTACGATCGCGGTGCAGCCGTAGGAACTAGAACTGATAGTCGGGCGGCTTAATTCCCTTCACACGCAGGTAGACTTCGGCTTGGCCGCGGTGATGCGCGGTGTGGGTGAAGTACGACCAGAGCCACTCGAAAGCAGTCATCTGGCGAGTGGCGGTGCCAACCGTCTTATCCAGCTGCTCTGGCGTCATGGACGCGATGGCCTGGTTACAGAAAGCGAAAGCGTCGGTGGCAAAATTAACCGCAAGGTCGCGATCGATCTCGGTCTTCGGATCGCTGCGAAGGGCCATGATCTTGGCCGGCATCGTGGGCGGCTTCTGGCCGCTGGCGTAGCTGCACGCCATCAGGTCGGCGCCGGCGAGGTGTGCGATCAGCTGTCCGAAACTCATCTCCTCTGGGCTGGGACGGAAATTGTAGCTTTCCGCCGGCATCGCTTTGGCGACGCCGATGGTGAAATCGCCGCTAACCTTCCAATGCTTGATCAGCGCGTCTTTAATCGTCGTTTGCGCCAGCGCAGGTCCTGCCAGCAGGAGAATCGGGAGCAGCTTTTTTGTCATATCTTTGCCTCGGCTCATCCTTAAATAACGCAAGGGTGGGTCCAAGAGCAAGCATCCACCGCCAATCGTTCGAACGGGCTGTTCAAATCGGGAAACGCTGCCGTCTGCATGCGCAGCCCTTCATTTCCCTCTCCATTTTGCGCATTCGCTCCCGCCAATCCCCTCGCAGCGCAAGTGTAACCGCATCACGGATGTTGGCAGGCGTATGGGATAATCGGGTGAGATCCCCACACTTCATGGACCGCGAATTCATCCGCAATTTCTCTATCATTGCGCACATCGATCACGGCAAATCCACGCTGGCTGACCGCCTGCTGGAAGTCACCGGTGCGCTCTCGGCGCGAGAGATGATGGAACAGGTGCTCGACTCGATGGATCTGGAGCGAGAGCGCGGCATTACCATCAAAGCCCATGCCGTCCGCTTGAACTACCGCGCTGACGACGGGAACCAGTATCAGCTCAACCTGATCGACACACCGGGCCATGTTGATTTCTCCTACGAGGTTTCGCGCAGCTTGCAGGCGTGCGAGGGCGCGCTGCTGGTGGTGGATGCTTCGCAGGGGGTGGAAGCGCAGACGCTGGCCAACACGTATCTCGCGCTGCACCACAACCTGGAGATCATTCCCGTGATCAACAAGATCGATTTGCCGGCCGCCGAGCCGGAACGAATTCGCGAGCAGATCGAGAGCGTAATCGGCCTGGACGCCTCGGGGGCCGTGCTTGCCAGCGCCAAACAGGGCACCGGCATACACGAAATCCTGGAGCACATCGTTCACCTCGTGCCACCGCCCAAAGGCTCCTCTGAGGCTCCGTTACGGGCGTTGATCTTCGATTCGTGGTTCGATTCCTATCGCGGCGTGATCATCCTGGTGCGCGTATTCGACGGCTGCGTCCGCAAGGGGCAGAAGATCCGCCTGTGGTCCAATCAGCAGGCATATGAAGTGGAAGCCGTCGGGTATCAGTCGCCCAAGGCGACTCCGTGCGACGAACTGAGCGCCGGCGAGGTGGGCTTCCTTTCCGCCAACATCAAGACGGTCTCCGACGCCAAGATCGGCGACACGATTCTCGACGACGAGTTTCCCGCGGCCGAGCCGCTTCCCGGCTTCGAGGAAATCAAGCCGATGGTCTTCGCCGGCCTCTATCCGGTCGAATCGCACGAGCACGGTGTGCTTCGCGACGCGCTGGAAAAGCTGCGCCTCAACGATAGCGCCTTCAGCTTTGAGCCGGAAAACTCGGTGGCCCTGGGCTTCGGATTCCGCTGCGGTTTTCTCGGCCTGCTCCACCTGGAAATTGTGCAGGAGCGCCTGGAGCGGGAGTTCGATATCGACCTGATCACCACCGCTCCCGGCGTACGTTATCGCATCACGACCACTTCCGGCGAAGTCATCGAGGTGGACAACCCGACCCGGTTCCCGGATCCTTCCAGCATCAGGCAGGTGGAGGAGCCGATCATTCTTGCCACCGTGATCACGCGCGAAGAGTACCTGGGTGGAATCCTCAAGCTGCTGGAAGAAAAGCGCGGCGAGCAAAAGAAATTCGAGTACATCGGCGGCAGCCGGGTGATGCTGACTTATGAGCTGCCGCTCAACGAGATCGTTCTCGACTTTTACGATCGACTGAAGTCGGCGTCGCGCGGATACGCTTCGCTGGATTACCACCTGGCTGGTTATCGGGTCTCGTCGCTGGTGAAACTGGACGTCCTGGTGGCGGGGGAGCCGGTCGATGCGCTTTGCATGATCGTTCACAAGGAATTCGCCTTCGAGCGAGGCAAGGAGCTGATTTCCCGCCTGCGCCGGCTGATTCCGCGTCAGATGTTCGAAGTAGCGCTGCAAGCCGCCATCGGCAATAAGATCGTAGCCCGCGAAACCATTTCCGCCCTGCGGAAGAATGTGCTCGCCAAGTGCTACGGCGGCGACATCTCGCGCAAACGCAAGCTCCTCGAAAAGCAGAAGGAAGGCAAGAAGCGCATGAAGCGCGTGGGCCGCGTCGAGATTCCGCAAGAGGCGTTCCTCGCGGTGCTCAAGGTCGGGAAAACCGAAGAAGCAGGCTAGCAGAACCAACCGTCCCTGAAAGCGACGCAAACCGATCGGCCACGCTGCTTCTGGTACCATTTTTTCATGGACCTCAGGTATCCCGTCGGGAAGTTCGATTTCCATGCCCCGGTTGCGCCGGAAAGCCGGCCCCAACTCATCGACTTGATCGCCGCCGCGCCGGCCCGGTTCCGGCAAGCCGTCCGCGGCCTCGACAACGCGCAACTGGATACCCCCTACCGCCCGGGCGGCTGGACCGTTCGCCAGGTGGTGCATCATATTCCCGACAGCCACATGAACAGCTATGTCCGCTTCCGCTTGGCGCTGACCGAGGAATCGCCCTCGATTAAGCCTTATGATGAGGCGAAATGGGCAGAGCTTCCTGATGCCCGGACCGCCCCGGTCGCCGTTTCGCTTGATCTGCTGGACGGCCTCCACCAACGCTGGGTCGATTTGCTGAGCGGCCTTTCCGATGCCGAATACGCCCGCACTTTCCGGCACCCCGAACGCGGGTTAGTGCGGCTCGACACCAACCTGGCGCTCTATGCCTGGCATTGCCGCCACCACGCGGCGCACATCACCGGCCTGCGCGATCGGATGGGGTGGAAATAAGCGCCACCAAACCACCTGGTCGCACGTCCAAGCAGTTAGGGTCTGTCATCCCGCTTGGTACAGGTGATGTGGACTGGGTGCTTAAAACGCCTGCAGGGGGCGGTATAATCGGAGCACAGGCCCTCGGAGCGGTCCTTTAACCATATGCGTAGCCGTATCAAATACCTGGTGATGAGCGCGTCGGCATGCCTCACCATCATGCTCGTCACCGGCAGCGTCGCCAGCAAGGGCGCCGACCAGTCAGACACCCTCAAGCACATCGGCGTTTTTAGCGACGTCGTGGCCCACATCAAGAGCGAATATGTGGAAGAGCCTGACATGAAGAGCGTCACGCTCGGCGCTCTCAACGGCCTCCTCGAAGCGGTAGACCCTTTCGCCAGCTACCTCAACGCCGACCAGTATCAGGACTACCTCAAGAACAAAGATGTCAAGCGCGCCGATGTCGGACTGGTGCTGTCGAAGAAGGCCGGCTACATGGGCGTGGTCGGAACGCTGCCTGACTCGCCGGCCGCCACCGCTGGGCTCTCTACCGGGGACATGATCGAAAGCATCAAGGGCATCGCCACCCGCGATATGCCGCTGGCGTACGCCAGCCTGCTGCTCCAGGGGGCCAACGGGTCCACCGTGGAATTGAGCGTGGTTCGCGCCCGTCATCCGGAGCCGCAGACCGTCACTCTGACCCGCGCCGACCTGGCCATCCCGCCCGTCGAATTCAAGATGCTGGCCGGCGCCGTCGGCTACCTGGATGTCGGCGCGTTGAGCGCCGAGGAGGTCAAGCAGGCAGCCGCCGATATCCGTCAACTACAGAAAGACGGTGCTCAGAAACTGGTAATCGACATGCGCAACTGTTCCGTCGGCGCTCCGGAAGACGGAATCGCCTTCGCCAATCTGTTCCTCGGCAGCGGCCGCATTACCTACCTGAAGGGCCAGAAGGTTCCCGAGCAGGACTTTGACGCCGACCCTGGAAAGGCAGTGACTACCTTGCCGGTCGCCGTACTGGTCAATCGCGGGACCGCCGACGCTGCCGAAATAGCCGCCGCCGCCCTCGCCGCCAACAAGCGCGCGCAACTGGTGGGTGAGCGCACTTACGGAGATGCGGCGCTGCGCCGCGCTCTGACAATGGATGATGGCAGCGCCATCATCCTGTCGGTGGCCAAGTATTACTCACCCGACGGCAAGGCGATTCAAGATACGGGCGTCACCCCGGGCACCACGGTTGCCGGCGCTGAGCCGTCGGTCGAGGTCGACGACAATGGCGAGCCTCTTGCCGAACCGGAACCGCAACAGCCGCAGCGAAAGAAAATCGAGGACGATCCGGTGTTCAAGAAGGCCGTGGAAGTCCTGGCCGTGGTCGCCAAGGCCTGATCGTCACTTCGCGCTGATCGTGTAAACCAGACTCTCGGTGGCTGACCTGCCGCTTCCTTGCAGGGCGGTAACCTTCAACTCACATTTACCGGGATGGGTGGACGCGCGTATCACCATCGGGATGGCGCCACTAGCTCCGGCCGGCGGCAAATCGATGGTCCGGCTGGCGATTACCTGTCCTTCGGCCAGCGATTCCACTTCGATCTTCGGTTTCTCGGCCGCCGTCTTGTCGGGGTAGACCACGAAATACACGAGGGGCTGCGCTTGTGCGCTCATCGCGGTCATTAACTCCGGAATCACCCGCGTGACCCGGTTGCTGCTCGAAAACTCGAAGGGATCCGTAGCGTCCACCGGCCCGCTGACGGTCTGGACCTGCTGCGCCAGCACCATACTGCTCAAGCCAAGCCCCTTCCTTGCCGGACTCTCGAATTCCAGCTTGTCTACGCTGGCGCGGCTGATCTCCTCGTCCACTACCGCCGTTTCCACCGTATAGCGGCCCGGAGAGAGCTGAATCGGGTGGGTGAACGGGATGGTGCTTTGGCGCATCCGCTCCAGGTTGTCGTCGGGAATCTCGATGGGCACGTCCCGGCTGAACTTGTCGACCACCTGCCCGGTCGAGTCCTTCACCAATGCGATCAGCGAGACGTGCAGCCGGTGCCGGTTCTGGCCCGGTATCGGCTTGGCGGTAAAGGCGGCAGCAGGCAATTCAAAAACCAGGTCCTGCTCGACACCTGCTTCAGTAGGGCGAAATTGGTAAACAGCGCTCCGGAAGTCGAAAACGTGCGGCTGTTGGCGCGCATTGAGCGCAGCCAGGCCGATCATTTCCGGCAGGGTCAATTCCCCGCCCCCAGGCAACGCCGGCAGCGCGTAGTATCCGGTGCGGCTCTGCACGTTCAAGTCCGCGCGCGAGAGCTTCACCTCAATCTTTCGAAGCCGCCCGTCGAACTTGTCGGAGGTCGGTTGATAAGTCGCCTCATAATGCGTGTCGATGTCTTCGAGCACGTGCTGGAAAGGCTTGCGCAGGTCGTTGGTATTACCGATCAGGAACCCGCCGGTGCCCTCCGAGACGGTACGCAAAGTCGCCTGCGTGTCGCTTGTGTTAACCGCCATGCTCACGTAGTCGCCTTGCCGCGCCTTTTCCATCGAATTGCCGGCGCTGGTGCCTTTCATCCCCTGCGTCCGGCTCAACCCGGCGGCATAAGCCAGCGTATTGTTGCCATTCTGCACATTGGAGTTCTGGGTCAGGCCGTTCACATCCACCGCATAGATCGTGATCTGCCCCTGGTTGGCCTCATCCAGCAGCGCCTGCATGAGGTCCCGGTCGCCTGTCGTTGCCAGTCCTGTGCTGAGAAGAATGATCGTCTTGCGGCCGGGCAGCGGCCCCACCTCATTGAGCAGCGTCCGCATCTGATCCCACTGGCGCATCCCCTCGATCTGGCCAAATGCGCGCCGCTGGTCGGCCAGCAGGCCGCGCAGCACCTGGTTGCTCAGGCTCGTGCCGACGTCTGCTCCGGCGATCGCCGTCTGGGCGATTTCGCCCCCGGTGATCGACATGGCTGCGGTTCCCGACGACGGGTCCACCGTAATCACCACCTGATACGGCGCGGCGCTCAATACGGCATCCGACATCCGGTTGAAGGAAGGGACAGGGCTGTCCAGCAGTTTCGTCGCGATCTGCGACAACTCCACGCGGTCGGAAGTGAACCCGTGCAGCGTGGTCAGCTTGTTCCCCAGGTGAAAGAACGCCACTGAGGCGCCGGCGGGCAGGTCGTGGTCCAGGAACTGCCGCACCGCATCCATCGCGAAATTGATGGTGTACGGGTCCAGGTTGTGGAAGACGAAGCAGACCAGGTTCACCGCCGGCAGGGGGTTCGCAGTCGTCGCCAATCTGGCCGGCGCCGGCTTTTTTCCCTCCTTTACGTCGGCGGCCTGCTGCTCCAAGACCTCGCGTCCGCTGACCATCCGGAAGCTTTTCAACGGCTGCGGGACACCACCCTCGTAGATGGTCACTTCCTCCGGCTTCAGGTTCTTCACCTGACGGCCGCGGCTGTCGCGCACCACCAGATCCAGCACAACCTCCTGCACCGACGTACGGAAAGTAACGTTGGGCGCCTTAGCTGCTGCGTCCTGCGCCACGACACGCGTACCCGCCAGGCAGATCAGGAGAAGCGCGAAGACGCCGAGGACCCTCTGCACCATGGAACCATTCTAGCTTCTCCAAAGCGTGCGATTGTCGCCTGCCGCGGTGAAGACGCAGAGTTCAATTCGGCAAATGAAAGACGTAGCGCATGGCGGCGACGGCGTCGGCAGACGTCCACGGTGTATTGGGATCTTTGCCGATGGCCTGGAAATACTGGCGCATGAATAAGCGGCCGGCCGCCGCGTCGATCCCGGGCGAGGGTGCGCCACGAGACGCACCCGGCAGGTTGCCGAAGTCGCCAGAGATGCCCAAATGCGGCCCCAACGTTTCCAGCAGCCCGTTGAGCGGGCGCCCGCGGACCTGGAGGGTGCCTTTGAAGTCGATAAACGGATCGGCGTCCAGAATCGCCGTAAGCGCGGACGTGGTGATCGTCGGCACGCTCAACCCGTAGAACTCATCAATGGTTCCAATAAATGCATTGGCGAGCAACGCGTGGCCGATATCGGAAGGATGCACGCCGTCCAGACTGAATACGCCGCCCAGGAACCGCGGCGTGAGGGTCACGCCGCCGATCACCGGCGGATTCGTGGTGTATTCGTTGAAGAGATCGTAGACGTCCACCACCGGTACGTTGATTTCCGCGGCCTCCGCCGCGATGATTCCGTTGAATGTGACCACCGCGTTGTGAATCGTCTGGATCTCGGTCGGATCCAGCACCCAGTTCGGATCCTGCAAGATGCTTGGGTCTTCCAGCCCAAGTCTGATCAGCAGCATGGCCACCAGCGTCGTGTAGCTTCCTTCCGGGAGGCCGTAGCTCGAGCCCAGAAAAAGAGCAAGGTCCTCCGGGCCGAAAAGGAAGGCTATCTGGGTTACATCCGGAATATTGGCATAGACAATCTCGCTTCCAGTTACAGCGAGCCGGCTCGTGAGCTCGTCATAGTTGGCCTGGAAGACCGGCACTGGTGTGATCTGCGTGGCGTTCAAATCATCGAACGCCAGAATCGCACCCAGCACGTCGTTGGCGCCGATCCAGCAAATGGTGAACGGAGAATGCGAAGCTTCGGCCGCCGAAATCTGCGTCAAGCCGAACTGCGGCTCCAGCACCAGGTCGGTTTCGTCAGCGGGAGGCGTCTGCGCGGCCGTAGTCAGGATGCTGGTGGAGTCCGCCCCGGAAACCGCCATATCCGCAGCCACCAGGTCCGGATTCTCACGCGCCCGGCCCGATACATTGCCGATCACACCATAAAATGTCGTGCTCAGCAGTGGCAGCGGGAACGCCACGTTCATCTGTTGCGCAATCAGGTTGAGGTAGACATGGGGCTGTGTGCGGTCGCTGGCGATCGCTGACTGAACCCCTTCCCCCAGGCTGTCGCCCAAGGCAATGAATGGCGGCGGCGTCTGCGCAGTTGCCAAAAGCGCCGCACCGAGTAACAACAAAGCTCGCCGAAGCATAACTCCTCCGTGTTTAGCCTTTTGTACCGCATCCGGGACGCAAAGACAACTTTGACGGGAAATGGGCCGGCATTCCCCCGCCGAAGCGGTCGCAGACTCAGGTGTCCGCTCCCGTCCATTTAATATTGGCGGGAAGCCGCCCGCTGGTCTGATACAATCGCCAACAGAGGGGGAATCGCTTGTCTCGAGGCACTCAGGAAGTACCCCGCACTCTTGGCGCGCTGCGCGAGAGCTCCTTTTCGGAATCCAGGTTGGCGGACCGCGGCGTCAAAGACGAGCTCCGCCAGAATCTGATCTGCAAGATTCAGCGCGGCGACGCGCTCTTTCCCACCGTCCTCGGCTACGAAGACACCGTCGTGCCGCAGGTGGTGAATGCCATTCTCTCGCGCCACAACTTCATCCTGTTAGGCCTGCGGGGCCAGGCCAAGACGCGGCTGATCCGGCTGCTGACCTCCCTGCTGGATGAATCGGCACCCTACATAGACGGTTGCGAGATTCACGACCATCCGTACCGGCCCATCTGCCGCCGCTGCCATGAGCTGATCGCGGAGCGAGGCGAGGAGACGCCGATCGCGTGGCTTTCGCGCAACCATCGCTACGTGGAAAAGCTGGCGACGCCGGACGTCACCATCGCAGACATGATCGGTGACATCGACCCCATCAAAGCGGCGCGCCGCGGTCATGATATTTCGAGCGAGCTCACGGTGCACTACGGCCTTCTGCCGCGGGCCAACCGCGGGATCTTCGCCATCAACGAGCTGCCCGACCTGGCAGGAAAAATCCAGGTGGGCCTCTTCAACATCATGCAGGAAGGCGACGTGCAGATTAAGGGTTACCCCGTGCGCCTGCCGCTCGACCTCATGCTGGTGTTTACCGCCAACCCGGAAGACTACACCGCGCGCGGCAAGATCATTACGCCGCTCAAGGACCGCATTGGCAGTGAAATCCGCACCCACTACCCGGCCACCGTGGAGCAGGGTATGTCCATCACCGCGCAGGAAGCCTGGGTGGAACGTCCCTCGCCGGTGGCGGCGCGCGTGCCGGAGTATCTGCGGCAGGTGGTGGAGCAACTGGCGTTCCTGGCCCGCGACGACAAGCGCATCGACAAGCGCTCCGGCGTCTCGCAGCGGCTGCCCATCTCGGTGCTGGAAAACGTGGTGTCCAACGCCGAGCGCCGCGCCCTGCGCGCCAAGGAAGACGTCGCGGTTCCGCGTATCGTCGACCTTTACTCTGCGCTCCCCGCTATAACGGGTAAACTCGAACTGGAGTACGAGGGCGAGCTGAAAGGCGGCGACGCCGTGGCCCGCGAACTGATCCGCACCGCGGTGGGAAAGGTTTACGACCGCTATTTCGAGGGCGCCAACGTCTCCCAGATCGTGCAGTGGTTTGATTTGGGCGGAACGCTGAAACTGGACGACAATGCGGATTCCGCCAGCATGGCGCGCCAGCTGGCCGGCATCCAGGGTCTCATGGAGAAACTGAAAGCGCTGAACCTCACCGCCGACGAGCCGGACGCGGTGCGCGCATCCGCCGCCGAATTCGTCCTGGAAGGGCTTTACGCGCACCGCCGCATCAGCCGAAGTGAAGAGCGCGGCTTTGCCGCCGAAGAACGGAAGCGCGAGCCGCGTGAAGAGGCCCGCGGCGAGCGGCCGAACATGCGCCGGCAATTCAACTGAGGCCCGTTTGGCAATTGTAGGGGCCGGACACGCCCGGCCCGGAGAGGCGCTCTCATGAAATCGGTTCGCTACTCCCGCTACACCGGCGAAGATCTCGGCGTGGACGCGGAAGACCTGCTGCAAGCCCTGTCCGACTTCCTCCTCGAGAGCGGATTCAACACCGATTTCATGCCGTTCCATGAAATGAACGAGCACACGCTGGAGGATCTCAAGCGGGCCATCGAGCGGGCGCTCCAGCAAGGCAAACTGTTTGACGACGAGCGCATGCAGGAAATGATGGAGCGCTTGCAGAGCATGTCGCCGGAACAGATGGACAAGCTGCTCGATCAACTGGCGCAGAAAATGGTGGACGAGGGCTACATCAACGTCGAGGAGAATGACGACCAGCAGCCGGGCCAGCCCGGCGCAGGGGCCGGCCGGGATAGCAAGATCAAATTCGAAGTCACCGACAAGTCGCTCGACTTTCTAGGCTTCAAGACGTTGAAGGACCTCCTCGGCTCGCTCGGCAAGTCCAGCTTCGGCCGCCACGATACGCGCGACCTGGCTACGGGCATCGAGGCCTCCGGTTCTTCCAAGCCGTACGAATTCGGCGACACGCTGAACCTGGATGTGAGCGAGACTCTTTTTTCCGCCATCCGCCGCGAAGGCGCGCGCGTGCCGCTCGATATGGAGTACGGCGACCTCCACGTCCACCAGTGTGAGTATCAAAGCTCCTGCGCCACCGTGTTGATGCTGGATTGCAGCCACAGCATGATTCTCTACGGCGAGGACCGTTTCACGCCCGCTAAGAAGGTCGCTCTGGCGCTGGCCCACCTGATTCGCACTCAATACCCGGGCGACAGCCTGCGCTGCGTGCTGTTCCACGACACGGCTGAAGAGCTGGCCATTAGCCAGCTGGCGCGCGTGCAGGTCGGCCCGTACTACACCAACACTCGCGACGGGCTCATCCTGGCGCGTCGACTGCTCGCCCAGGAAAAGAAGGACATGCGCCAGATCGTGATGATCACCGACGGCAAGCCGAGTTGCCTGACGC
>CAZZHN010000053.1:0-22715 GCA_964654065.1 uncultured Solibacteraceae bacterium | reverse complement strand
GCGATGTGTTCCGGCAGCCGCGCCGGGTCGATGGCCTGCGCCAGTTCCCAGTCGCGACCTTCGGGACGCAACGTTTCCAGAAGTGCCTTCATGGGCAAACCCTAATGGTACAACACCATTGTATTGACAGGCACTTGGCCGCGCAAAGCGCGCGGTTTGCCCGCGGGCGCCGGTAGGACAGGCCATCGGCCTTTGTGGCCTGTCGTTGCCGGTGAGGGAAAAACAAAATGACAGACGACACAACCCGATCGTCCGTCCTACCGAAGGGCGTCGCCCGTTTCGACCGGATAACCGGCATCAATCCAATCCGTCTTGAAACTGGCGGGAACGTACAGCGCGTGCACATGAGCAAAACCCATCTGCCGCATCAATTCCAGCGCTGGCCGGATATTGGGGCAGTGGTCCCAAGGGCAGCACCCGCAGTAGAGAACGACTTCGCGGTCGCGGCGCAGCTTCCCGGCTTCAGCTTTTAGCAGCTCGAGCCCATCCGGTTTTCCGGCCGGCCCGGCATAGATCGCGCCGGGAATATGCCTGCTGCGGTAGAGCACGCTCGGGCCAACCTGAAACACCACCATCGCGGCGCGGTGGTCCGCTAATTGCGCTGCAAGTTCCTTCGGCTGCACCAAAGGCGAGTCCGCCGCAAATGCTCCGGCCAGCACTATCAATACGATGCACGCAGAACGCCGCATTCCTTTACTGTAGCGCCGCGGCGCCGCCTGTGAAACGGCAGCCCACTTTCAACAGGCTGCGCGCATGGTCTAATAGAGGTTTCATGCATCGATCCCTAGGTGTGTTTTGGGTCCTGGGTTTGGCGGCTGGCTCCGTTTGCGCCGCGCCGCCCGTACCGCCGCTGTCGTCGGGCCGGGCTGCGTTGGACGCGCTTCCGCTGCGGTTTGAAGTGAACCAGGGTCAATGGAATCCGGCCGTGCGGTATCTGGCGCGCGGCGGCGGCGTCAAGGTGGCCCTCACCGATCGCGGCCCTTCGCTGCGCCTGCCCGGGGCCGGACGCGTGGACATGCTCTTCGAAGGCTCCGCCTCGCCTCGCATCGAACCGCTGGAGCCGCTTGCCGCCCGCACCGACTACTTCATCGGCGACCGCTCCCATTGGCATACCGGCGTCACCAGCTACTCGCGGGTGCGCTACGCGCAGGTGTATCGGGGCATCGACGCGATTTATTACGGCAACCAGGGACGTCTGGAGTATGACCTGATGGTGGCGCCCGGGGCCAACCCAGGTTCCATCCGCATGCGGTTCCGCGGAGCCGACCGTCTCCGGATCACGCCGGAGGGCGATCTGGAAGTGCAGGCGGGCGGATCCGTGTTGACGGAGAAGTGTCCTGTTGTGCGTCAGGGTGATGCATCCATCGCCGGCAGCTACGTGCTGCTTTCGCGCGACGTGGCCGCCTTCCGCGTGGGCCCCTATGATCGCAGCCAGCCGCTGGTGATCGACCCGATCCTGGTTTACTCGACGTACATGGGTGGAAGCGCCAATGACCAGGTCACGGTTGTCAGGCTCGCTGCTAACGGGCTGCTGTATGTCGCCGGGTCCACCAACAACAGCGACCTGCCGTACATCAACGGCGCATACTCCAACGTCAACGTGGGCAGGACCAATATCTTTGTGGCCATTCTCGATACCAGCGTGGCGGGCGGATTCCGGCCGACTTATTTCAGCTACCTGGGTGGCGACGGCGCCGATGTGCCCCTGGCGATGGTCCTGGATTCGCAGGGAGACGTCTATCTTACCGGCACCACCACTTCTCCCAGCTTTCCCATGGTTGGCAATTCCATCCTGACCACCAACGGCAGCAATTTGATCGAAGGGTTTGTAGCGGTGTTGAACCCGGCGTTCTATGGGCAGGTTTCGCTGCTCTACACCACGTTTCTCGGTGGAACTCAGGGCAACACTTACGGCAACGCCATCGACATCGATCAGGCCGGCAACATTTATGTGGTCGGCACCACGTTGGCCGGTGATTTCACGATTACCGCCAACGCTTACCAGACCGGACTCTGGGGCGGGCAGGACGCGTTTCTCACCGTGATCAACACTGCCACCACGACACCCGTCTACTCCACTTTCCTCGGCGGCGAACTGGATGACGACGGGCGCGGCATCGCAGTTGCGCCCAACGGACTGGTTTACATGACCGCGTCCACAGAGTCCACCGAGTTTCCCATGGCCGGGTATTCCTACCAAGGCAGCCTGGCCGGAGGCTATGACCTGATCGTTGCCGTGGTTGACCCCAGCCAGTTCGGAATCGAGTCGCTGGTGTATTCCACCTACCTCGGTGGAACGGATAGCGAGCAGGTTCGGGCTATGGCGGTGGATGCCAGCGGCAACCTGCTGCTAACCGGGTACACGCTATCGACCGATTTTCCGCTGACACCGGATGCGGCGCAGCCGGCCTACGGCGGCAACGGCGACATCTTTATCACCGTCGTCAACCCGTTCGATCCCCGGTTTCTGCTCTATTCGACTTACCTGGGCGGGTCGGATTCCGAAGTCGGCTATGGCATCGGTTCCGACGCCGCGAACAACCTCTACGTCACCGGCTACACGCTTTCGGCGGACTTGCCCGTGACGTCGAACGCTCCCCAGGCGGCTTGGCCGGGCGGAGTGGACATCGTCGCCGCAAAAGTGATCCCGCACGTCTCCGGCTTCGACGGATTTAGCTACGTGACCTACTTCGGCGGATCCAGTATCAACAGCGGGCAAACCCTGGCCGTGGCGCCGGACGGCACCCTTTATGTGGGCGGGTTTACGGGCGGCTCTCTCACCACCACCAGTAGCGCGGTGCAGGGCGGCTTCGGCGGCGGCGTCACCGACGGTTTCCTGTTCGTTCTGTCCCGCTAGCGCGGGCCGCGGCATTCGCCGCTCGCCGAACGCCTGACGGGGAAGGGCCTTGGCCGTGTGGGCGCGAAAACAGCCGACCCTCGGTTCAATCGTGCTATTATTCTAAAGGACTTTGCTCCGGCGTCCGAGGCCTGTCCTGCCTGACGCGTTTACCCTAACCAATGAATTTACGCTCTCTTTTCAGTTTGTTTTCTTCCGACCTTGCCATTGACCTGGGCACGGCGAACACGCTGGTCTTTGCCCACGGCAAAGGCATCGTCGTCAACGAGCCCTCCATCGTCGCCATCAACAAAACCACCGGCGAAGTGGAGGCGGTCGGCAAGGAAGCCAAGGAGATGCTGGGCCGCACGCCGGGTAATATCGTGGCCATCAAGCCGATGAAGGACGGCGTCATCGCCGACTTCAAAGTGACCGAGCGGATGCTGAATTACTTCATTCAGAAAGCGCACGGCCGCAAGATGTTGGTGCATCCGCGCATCGTCATCGGCGTCCCGAGTGAAATCACCCAGGTGGAGAAGCGCGCCGTGATGGATTCGGCGTATCGCGCCAAGGCCAGCGAGGTGCACCTGGTCGAGCAGGCGATGGTGGCGGCCATCGGCGCCGGGCTTCCCATCACCGAGCCTTCCGGCAACATGGTGGTCGATATCGGCGGCGGCACCACCGACGTCGCGGTAATCTCCCTGTCTGGCATCGTCTACTCGAGGTCGGTCCGCGTGGCCGGCAACGAGATGGACGATGCGGTCATGCAGTATCTGAAGCGCAAGTACAATCTGCTGATCGGCGAGCGCACGGCGGAAAGCATCAAGATCGAAGTCGGCTCGGCCTTCCCCCTGGACAAGCCTTTGACCATGGAGATCAAGGGACGCAATCTGATCGAAGGCGTGCCGCGCACCATCACTGTGAACGATACCGAGATTCGCGAAGCGCTATCCGAATGCGTCGCCACCATTGTCAACGCCATTCGCGTGGCCCTGGAACGAACGCCTCCCGAGTTGAGCGCCGACATCAGCGACCGCGGCATCGTGCTCACCGGCGGAGGCGCTTTGCTCAAAAACCTGGATAAGCGGATCCGCGAAGAAACCGGCCTGCCGGTTTCGATTGCCGACGATCCGCTGGCGTCGGTGGTGCTGGGCACGGGCCGCATGCTCAGCGATTTCCGGCTGCTGCGCAAGATTTCGATAGACTAAAAGGGGCGCGGTCCCGCGTATGGAGTCGCTCGTCAACCGCTACCGCAACCTCACCATCCTTCTGCTGGTGATCTTCGCCCAATTCCTGCTGCTGGCGGTGCAGGTGAAGAACGACCAGGACGTGCGCATCATTCGTGTGTGGACCGTCACCGCCGTTACGCCCTTTGCGCGCGTGGTTGAGTTGCTCCGCGGCGGCAGCGTCGGCTTCATCCGCAACTACATTCTGCTGCACGACGAAGACGCGGAGAACCGCCGGCTCCGCGAGCAGGTCGGCAGCCTCAAACTGGAGAACATTTTTCTCAAGAATGAGCTGAACACCGCGGAGCGCGCCAAGGCGCTCGGCGTGTTTCAGGCGCGCATCCCGTCCAAGACGCTGGCGGCCACCGTCATCGGCACCGGAGCCGGTTCCAACGCCAAGGTGGTTTATGTCGACGCCGGCAGCGCGCGCGGCGTGGAGCGCGGCATGGCGGTGGTGACGCCGGATGGTATCGTGGGCAAGGTGATCGCCGCCTATCCGACCGCCTCGGAGATTCTCCTGGCCACCGATGCCGATTTTGCCGCCGGCGTGGTTTCTCAGGATGGCGGTGTCCGCGGCACCCTGAAAGGGCAGGGAACCCCGCTGCTGAAAGTCGACTACGTTCCCATCTCGGAGAAGGTGCAGACGGGCCAGTGGTTCTACACTTCCGGAGACGACCGCATTTTCCCGCGCGGCTTTCCCGTGGGGGTGGTGCAATCGGTACGCGACGCGCAGCCGTTTAAAGAGATCCTGGTGGATCCGGCAGGGCTGCGCCACGGCCTCGAGGACGTGCTGATCATTACACAGGGCGTGCATCAGGACATCCCGCCGACCCCGGCCACCGACCAGCCCGTGTATATCGCGCCTGCGCCTCCTGACGGATCCAAGCCCGATGCGCCCGCCGCAACCGGCGCTGCGCCGCCGATCACCGAAGCCGACAAGCTGCGCCAGGCATATCAGGCCTCCGGCGAGGCACAGGGTCACAAATTCGGCTCCGGGGAATCCGGGCCACCCAATTTCACCGGTCTCACCACGTCTTTGCCTCAAACACCCGCACCGGCCGCCGCGCCTGGTGCGGGTCCCAAGCCCGCGCCCGGCGTCACCACCAAAACCACCGACTCCACCCGCCATTCCAACCAAGCCAATGGCGAGCCGACGGGGAGCAAACAGAGATAATGGCGTATTCCTCCGGGCGCATGCTGCTCAGCCAGAGCGATGGCCCGGTTTCGCGCTTCCGTGCCTGGGTGTTCGTTGTTATCCCGCTCCTGGCAATTCTTTTTCAGGTTTACGTGCCGCTGTTTTTTCCCATCCTCAGCTTTCTCGAAATGCCGCTGCTGGTGGTGGTCTACCTGGCGCTGACGCAGCGGAGCCAGATTGGCGGCCTCTTTACCGGGGCACTCATCGGCCTGGCGCAGGATTCGCTCTCCAAGAACCCGCTGGGGATGTTTGGCATCTGCAAGACGCTGGTGGGGTATTTTGCGGCTTCTGTCGGCGTGCACTTCAATGTGGAGAACACCGCCATCCGTATGCTGCTCTCGTTCTTCTTCTATTTTTTCCACCAGTTCTTTTATTGGGTGATGCAGCGCATGCTGCTCGCCCAGCAGCCCGCCTTTGATTACCAAAGCTGGCTGCTCTTCGGCGCTCTGAACGCAGTGGTCGGAGCGTCGCTGTTTCACTTCCTGGATAAACTGCGCGCGACGGCTTGAGGCAAGGGCGCCGCCGGCCTGTGACCACGCCTCCGACCGCGCGGTCCAGAACGGTGCGGAACCGCCGTTGTCCCCCGGCAGCTCCCGATCCCGCAGCCATACCGGCCGGTTGGCTCACGGCGCCAATGGCCGTCGGAGCTTAGTGAAAATGACCGCGCGGTCAACTCCACGATCCTCCGAATAGAAGCAGTTTACACCTGCAAGCGCCAACCACCCACGGATCTTTAGGACACTGCGCTCTAAAATATGGGAACCCCATTTCCCATGCAAAGTTTGCGCCGGCCGGCCGCGTGGACAATGCGTTTCCGGCTCAGTCGCTGCGTACAATAAATGCAGTACCCATGAACAAAATCAATCTCGAAGCCAAATTGCGTACCTTCGACGCTCTGTTCTCGCCGAAGATTGTGGCGCGCATGAACGACTACAAAATCGCGGTCGTCAAGACCAAGGGTGAGTTCGTCTGGCACAAGCACGATGAAACCGACGACTTCTTCCTGGTATTGAAGGGCCGATTGCGCATCCAACTGCGCGGCGCCGAAGACGTGGTGTTGGAACCGGGCGAATTGTTCGTGGTGCCGAAGGGAGTCGAGCACTGCCCCCGTGCCGATGAAGAGACTCACGTGCTGTTGATCGAGCCATCCGGCACCCGCAACACCGGTGACGCCGGCGGCCCGCTCACCGCAAACGAGGAGACGATCTGACATGCCGGCCGCTGCGCTGCTGAAACAGTCCCGAAAAAACCATTTTGGAGCCACATGGAGCATGGATGAGAAAACAATTGGCTTGTTTTTCGTTATCTGTGTTCAACTGCGGCTGACCATCTTTTGGTGTTTTTCAGCCCTAAAGCGTGCCCCACCGGCGCGCAATATTGGTGGGGCACGCTTTAGCTTGCCGGTTTTTACCCCATGCTACGATAATTACTTGTCAGGTCTCGGGCTCCGTGCAACGGGCGGCTGCAAACCCCGCCAGGTCCGGAAGGAAGCAACGGTAGCGGTGTAGTTCGTGTGCCGCGGATTACCCGGGGCCTGGCAGTTGGTCCGGACCGGAACCGGATCGCCCACCCATGTACCAGGTCATCGCCAGAAAATACCGGCCGCAGACGTTCCAGGATGTGGTCAACCAGGAACACGTCAAGACTACGCTCGAGAACGCCATCGCCCAGAATCGAATCGGCCATGGATACATCTTTTCCGGCCAGCGCGGCACCGGCAAGACGACCGTGGCGCGCATTCTGGCCCGTTGCCTGAACTGCATCGAAGGCCCCACTGCCCAGCCTTGCGGCGTCTGCGCGAGCTGCCTGGAAATCACCGCAGGTGGCACCGTGGACGTTATCGAGATCGACGCTGCATCCAATCGCGGCATCAACGAAATGCGCGAGCTGCGCGAGAATGTGCGCTATCAGCCGGCGCGCGACCGCTACAAGGTCTTCATCATCGACGAAGCGCACCAGATCACCAGTGAAGCATTCAACGCGCTGCTCAAGACCATCGAAGAGCCGCCCGAGTGGGTCGTGTTTGTGCTCTGCACCACCGAGGCGCATAAGATTCCCGCCACCATCGCGTCCCGCTGCCAGCATTTCAGTTTTCGCTCGGTGGATTTCGAGGACCTGATCGCGCGTATGGCCTGGATCTGCGGGCAGGAAGGCATTGAGGCTGACCCGGAAGCGCTCGCCGTGCTGGCTCAGGCCGGCGAAGGAAGCGTTCGCGATTCGCTCTCCGCGCTCGACCAGGCGATCGCCTGCTGCGGGCTCAAGATCGAGGCCTCCGCCGTGCGCGCGCTCTTAGGCAGCTTTTCACTGGAATCGCTGCAACAGGTCACCGCTGCGCTGGCGGCGAGCGATCCGCGCCGCATGCTCGAGATGGTGGACGAACTGGAGCGCAACGGGCACAACCTGCAACATTTCAGCCGTGAGCTGGCGCGCTACTTCCGCAACCTCCTGGTGGCGCGCATCGCGGGCTCCGATACCCGGCTGATCGCTGCCAGCGCCGCCGAGCGCGACCGGCTGGCGAGGATTGCGGCCGGCTTTTCCGAAGAGGACCTGACGCGCTACCTGCACCTGTCGCTCGAACTGTTTCGTGAGCTGCAATTCTCGCTGCAGCCCCGTTTTCATCTCGAAATCGGCCTGGTGCGGCTGGTGTACGCCGGCCGGCTGCTGCCGATTGAGCAGGCGCTGGCCGAAATCGGCGGAGCCGAAGCGCGTCCGGCCCCGGGGCCTGAGCGCGCCGGTCCGCCGGCCCGTGTTCCGGCTGCGCCCGTACGCACCGGCCCATCTCCATTCGAAGCCGACCGGGCCAAGAAAAGCGGGCGCCCCGCCGAGCCCCAGAATTCCGGCGCCAACGCGCTGGCGCCGGCGCCGATCGAGCGCGGCGACCCTCGCGAGCGCCTGCACGCCTGGCTCACCGAACACGGCCTCACTCACCTGGCGGACGCCGTCGAGAACGCGCGCATCACCCTGAGCGGCGGCGATATCCAGATTCATGCCCCCCGGTCTTACCACCTGTATTTGAAGGACCGCAGCTTCACCGAAGCGCTGCGCGAAGTCTTCGCGCGTCCGCTCAACGTGAAATTGATGGTGGAAGATTCGCCCGAGGCGGCGCAGCGGGATCCGGAACCAGCCGCCCAGCCGCGCGCCGCGGAACCAACCGATGAGACCGCCGGCCGTGCGCTCGCCAACCACGAGGTGCAGCGCTTCCGCGAAGTCTTCGGCGGCGAAGTCCGCCGTGTCCGCAACTTGAAGGAGCAGCCTAAGTGAAATTACCCGGCAACATGCAGCAGATGATGCAGCAGGCGCAGAAGATGCAGGAACGCCTGCAAGAGGAGATCGCGCAGATCAAGGTAGAAGCGTCCGCGGGCGGCGGGATGATTTCGGTGACGATGGATGGGCAGAAGAATCTGCTCAGCGTCAAGATCGATCCCGAGGTTGCCGGCGACGTGGAAATGCTCCAGGACATGGTGCTGGCAGCGCACAGCGAGGCCCTCAAAAAGGTCGAGGACGAAACCAAGCAGAAGATGAGCGGCATGCTCGGCGGCCTCGGCCTGCCTCCCGGTATGTTCTGACGATGCCTGATTTCGCCGAACCGCTCGCGCGCCTCATCAACGAATTCAAGCGCCTGCCGGGCATCGGGCAGAAATCCGCCCAGCGGCTGGCGTTTCATGTTCTTCGCGCCAGCCTTGAAGACGCCACGCATTTATCCCAGGCGATCCTCGACGTCAAAGACAAACTCGGCCTCTGCAGCATCTGCAACAACATCAGCGATGGCGAGCTGTGCGCCTATTGCGCCGATTCCAACCGCGATCCGCGCGTCATTTGCGTAGTGGAAGAGCCGCACAACATCGTCGGCATCGAAACCACCCGCCAGTTTGAGGGCCGCTACCATGTACTGCACGGCGCACTATCCCCGCTGCGCGGCATCGGACCGGAATCGCTCAAGCTCAAGAACCTGGTGGAGCGCATCGGCGAAGGCGAGATCCAGGAAGTGATTGTGGCCACCAACCCCACCGTCGAGGGCGAGGCCACCGCCGTCTACCTGGCGCGCCTGCTGAAGCCGCTCGGCGTCAAGGTGACCCGTATCGGCATGGGCATCCCGGTCGGCAGCGATCTGGAATTCGCCGACGAAGTGACCATCTCCAAGGCCATGGAAGGCCGCCGCGAGATGTAATTCCGCAGGGGGGCAGTCACTTCCGCCTGCCAACCGCTTCCCTTCCACTGCCGCCGGCACCGGTCACAAGCCGAAACAGAATTTCCTGCCGCGTCGCTTCATCGAGTTGCAGGAATTCGCTCCGGCTTCGCTGCTCTTTCACCCGCCCGGCGCGCGATCCTGAGGTTAGGAATCGCAGCGCAGTTTGCTCAAAGCTGCCAGGACCTTCGGCATCCAAATTCGCCAAATGGGCAAGGGCTGCCCACGAAGAGAGGCAGCGCTTCCTTAGAATCAGGCAGTTGCGAAAACTTAGCGGGCTGCTGTTGCCCATTTTGGCGCGCCGCGAACCCGCCGGACGGCACCGCTTCGCAGCGACTCTCAGGCTTACGGGCGCGGTTCTGCCTCGCGCAGGCCGCCGTCCGTCAGGCCGCCAATTTGCAGCTCCGCTATCAGGTTGGCATCCCGCAAGGAAGCCAGCGTTACTTTGAGGTAATTCCCGGTGATCGCTGCGCCCGGTTCGTGCAGCGTCACCGCCGAGAGCGTTTTGCCCACCATGCACTGGCGGAATTGGCGGTTCTTCGTGTCTGCCAGCTCGCGCAGCACCCGATTTCGTTCCTTGCGCACCACCATCGGCACCGTGAGCGGGTCCTCCGCCGCAGGTGTTCCCGGCCGCTCCGAGTAAGTGAACACGTGCAGGTAAGTGAACGGCAGCTGTTCGATGAACTGCCGGCTGTCTTCGAAGTCCGCTTCCGTCTCCCCCGGAAATCCAACCATCACGTCGGCGCCAATCGCGGCATCGGGCATCAGCCGGCGCGCTTTCAGGATGCGGTCCGCGTAGTGCCGCGGCCGGTACTTGCGGTGCATCCGCCGCAGAATCCGGTCCGACCCGCTTTGCAGTGGCGCGTGCACGTGCTGTGCGATGCGTGCGCTCGACGCCATCAGCTCCAGCAGCTCATCGGAAACATCCATCGGCTCCACGGAGCTCAGCCGCAGGCGATCGATCGCGGTCTCCCCCAGCAGGCGCCGCACCAGTCCCGCCAGGCGCAGCGTGCTTCCCGGCTCTCGACCCCAGCGGCCCAGGTTGATGCCTGTCAGCACCGCCTCCCGATAGCGCAGCGCCAGCCGCCTCACCTGCGCCACTACATCGTCGGCTGCCATGCCGCGGCTGCGCCCGCGTACAAACGGGATGATGCAGAACGAGCACCGGTTGTTGCAGCCATCCTGGATTTTCAGATTCGGCCGCGTGCGGTCACCGCTGGCATCTTCCACCGGCGCCGAAAGGAAGGATTGCTGCGCAAAGATGTCACCCACATGAACATTGCCATGGTAGGGTGCGGCCGGCGGCGTCAGGGTAATCAAGTCCGGGATAGCGTGCTTGTGACTGTTGCCGACCACCCACTGCACCCCCGGCAGGACGGCCAGTTCCTGGGGTGCGCGCTGCGCATAACAACCCGTGACCAGGATCCGCGCCGCCGGGTTCTCGCGGTGCACACGGCGGATCGTCTGGCGCACGTCGTCATCGGCCGAGACAGTGACGGTGCAGGTGTTCAGCACCACTAGGTCAGCACACGCGCGCTCACCGGCCTGCGAGAGCCCTCGCTCCACCAGGGACGATTCCAGCGCGGCACCATCGGCCTGCGTGGCCCTACATCCGAAATTTTGAACGAAGAATTTCCCCACGGTTGTATTCATTATAAGGAACGGTAGGACAGACCATCGCCTTGCGTGGTCTGTCAGCCCTCGCCGGTGCAGGCCTCGACAGACGACAAGAACCCATCGTCTGTCCTACCTCGCCTCAGCGCGCGGGCAGCGTCCCCAGGTAGTTGCCATAACCCACCACCACGGTCGATCCCACCAGCACCATAAGGCTGACGGCCAGCCATGATTTCGTCCGTGCGCTGGCGCCCCGCCACTCGTGCAGCGCGATGCCCCAAAGGCTGCTGAAGATGATGATGCTTGCCATGTGCAACGTCCAGCTGGAAAACTTGTACGCGCCCATCTGCGTTTCGCCCATGGTGTAAAAGAAAAACTGGAAGTACCAGGTGGTGCCCGCCAGCGCGCTGAAGAAATAATTGTTCCACATGGGCGCGCGCTCGGGCTCGGCGCCGCGCACCGTCAGAGCCTCCGCCATCTCCTCGCCCGGAGCGTCCACCGCGGTCTCGATAATCCGCTCCTCGCCGCGCGCCGGATGGTGATTACGAACCTCCGCGCTGAAGTATTGGTAGCCGGTGTGGTTCTTGAAGTTCAGGATCAGGCACCAGATGAAATTCGTGGTGAACCCGCCGGCCAGTAGTACAGTGAGCACCGGCAGGCCCTGCCACAAAGTCGAGGTGCCGTGTTGCAGCGCGAGCGCCTTGATGGGCGCGCCCGCATCCAGGCCGAAAGAGAAACAGGCGCTCATCACGCCCGAAAACGTGGCCACCAACACGCCCTTTTTCAGGTTGAATTCGCGGATGACCGCCGTCTTCTGCTCGGCCGACATTTCCCGCTCCTTCGACATGCCGGCTTTGCCCGCGAACGCGATCCCCGCCATGCAAATCGCGATCCCCGCCACGATCACCTGCCCCGAGTGCGTCGGCAGAACATGCGAGAAAAACTGGCCGTGATAGATGGGCGGGATGAGCGTGCCGAAGGCGGCGCAATAGCCCAGCACCATCGCCATTCCCAGCGACATGCCGAGATAGCGCATCGTCAGCCCGAAGGTGAGGCCGCCGAACCCCCATAACACGCCGAAGAAGTAAACCCACCAGATGGTGTCCCAAGGCGTCTCGTGCAACACGCCGAACAGGTCGCTGGAGATGGTGGAGGCGAGCGCCCAGGGCACAATGATCCAACTGAAAACCCCGCCTACCAGCCAGTACGTTTCCCAGCTCCAGCGCCGCACGGCGCGGAAGGGAACGTAGAAACTGCCGGACGCCAGCCCGCCCAGCCAGTGAAATACCACGCCAATCGCAGGATTCGGAATCATCGGTTGTTATCTCGCGGCGCGAATCCACTATTGTAGACGTGGCGCACGCACTCGTGCGTGCCGCGTCGGCACTCCTGCCGACGCCCGGTGCGCGGTTCGAAGAAGCGTCGAGACGATTCTCGACGCTGCACGCACAAGTGCGCGCGCCACAGGTGCTCGTCCCTCTACTGGTACAGCCTGCGGTACATCTCGGCGTTGCGCAGCACGGCCTGCACGTATTCCCTCGTTTCGGCGTAAGGAATCGATTCCACGAACTCGGCCGGTTCGCGGTAGGTGTTCCACGTCAGCCACTCGGCCAGGCGGTTGGGCCCGGCATTGTATGCGGCCAGCGTCTGTTCCAGATTGCCGCCATTCTGGTCGAGCATCGAGCGAAGAATGGCAGTGCCGATTCTCAGGTTCGCGGCGGGCTGTGTGAGGACGCCCGCGGTCACGCGCGTCAGGCCTGCGCTGCGCGCGAACTGGCGTCCCGTGCCCGGCTGCACCTGGGTCAGGCCGTAAGCGCGGGAGCGCGAGACCGCTCCGGGGTTGAACTCCGATTCCTGCCGCACCAGGCCGGCCACCAGAAACGGATCGAGGCCGTGTCGCCGCGCATCGGCCGTCAGTTCGGTGCGATAGGGCAGGGGAAAGAGCAGCTCCCAAAAGCGGCGCGGCGCCTCGGTCAGCCGCAGGTTCAAGTAGTCTGGCGCCAGGCTCTTCATCAGGCGCATGCCCTGGTAAGGCGCTTCGGCCTCGGCGGCGCCCTCCATGGCGAGCAGTGTCGGCTGCCCATCGGTTCGCGCCCCGAAACGCAGCTCTGCGTCGGCCAGGTCCGTGAGGCCGGCGCGCCGCAGGATCCGCGAGCGCTCGATGCGCGTTTGGGTCGCCGGCGTTGCTCGCGCGGGCACAGGCTCGGCTTTGGGCAAAACCACCCCCGCAAGAAACTGGGCCGTCCCGGGCGAGCCGACCACGTTCCGCACCGCGCCCTGGCGCATCCGCTCGCGTGCCTCCGCCGCGTAGTAATAACCTTCCATCGCCGTCATCACCCGCTCGAAGTACAAGCGCGCGGCGCCAAGATCCTTGTCCTCCTCCGCCAGTCTCCCCAGAAAGTACAGCGCCGCCGCAGCCGAGCCGCTGCCGGGGTAGTTCTGCAATTGCTGCCGCAGCAGATCTCCGGCATCGCCCCGGCGATCGAAGTACGCGCGGAAAGCTACCTTCCAATGCCACAGGGCGGCCTGCGGGTCGTCGGGGAAGTTCTCGTAAGCCGCCTGGTAGAGCGGCAGGTAGTTCGCCGGCTGGTTCAGTTGCCAGTACCGGCCGGCGGCGGCCACCAGCGCCTTGATCCGCCAGGGTGATTTCGGATATTGAGCCGCCAGCCGCTCTAACGCCGCGCTCACCTGTGCCTCATCGCCTGCGCGATGATCGCATTCTTCCAGGTAGTACGTGCGGGCAGCGTCCGCCTCGCCTGCTTCCAGCGTCATGCCGCGCAAGGCGTCGCAGGCCGGGTCGGTGTGCCCATCCAGCAACTCTGCCGCAGCCGCCTGAACCAGCGCGCGTTCGCGTTCCTGGCCGTTCAACCGTTCCGCCGCGGCCTGGTAAGCATCGCGCGCCGGCTCGTATTGCCGCGTTTGGAGCAGCCGGTCGGCCCGATGCAGAACCTGCTGGGGAAGCGGCTGCGGATATGCCGCGCCCATCCGCTCCTGAAGGGCGTGCAGCGCGTCGGCAGCCCGGCCGGCGGCATCGCCGGTCACAAACTGTTCGTTCACCCGTTCCAGAAAATCCGCAGCGCTGCCCGGATCGCCGGCAGCGATGTAGCAATCTGCCAGCGTGAGGTCACCGTCCGGTTGCGGCAGTTCGGCGTAGTGATCGCGCAACAGTTTCACCGCTCCCGCGGCGTCTGCCGCCAGCCGGGCGCGCGCTTCCAGTATCCACGCCCGTCCCGCTTCGGGCGAGCCCGGCTGCCCGTGGGCCGGCTCCAGATCGCGCGCCACACCGTCGAAGTCTCTTGCTTCCACGCGCGCCGCGCCCAGGTAATAAGCAATGTAATCGGCTACGCGCGCCAGCTTGGGACGCGCCTTGCGCAGGCTGGCCGCTGCCGCCTGGTAGTCCTTCTGCTCGAAGGCCGTCACGCCCAGCGCCAATTGGGCCAGGGGCAGATCCTGCGGATGCAGCGCCGCCCACCGCTCCACCGCCGCCAGGCGAACCGCTGTTGGGTCCGCGCGGTATGCTCGCGCCAGCGCCGCCAGGCTTGGCGCCGTCCCGGACGCGGACTTCGTGTGGCTCGCCGTGGTGGACGGCGCGGCCATCACCGGTCCCGCGATGTTACAGCAGAGGACCAGGGTAATCTTTGCCAAGCAGTTGCGCATCGTCTTTTGCGAGCGTGTGCACCATCTCGCGGTGCAGGTAGTCAACCATGCTGGGGCACGGCTCGAGAAACTCACGGCGAAAATGATCGCGGGCTTCCTCGATCTGCGGCCCCAGCGCGCCGTAGAGATCGCTGCGCTCGCGCCCAGTGCGAACCGCTGCCCCGTCGTGCAGCCGCCACTCGGCCACCCGGACGCGGGCAAAACGCTGCGCGCGCAGGTGCAGCGCCTGCTCCCTTGCCGGCAGGTTTTCCCAGGTGTCGTCGGCCGGAGCGATGTTGACGAGGCCGCCCACCGGCAGAGTTAAAGTTGCGGCGCGAAGCAAACGGTCGAATTCTCCGCCCGCGACCTGCGAAAGCAGCTCCACCGCGGCCGCTTGCACGGCTCCCCAGACGCACACCAAGGCTGTTACGGCATGATGACTCGTCGCCGGGAAAACCGCCACCCGATCATTGCCCGAGGAACTCGCCAGGCGGGCGAGCGTCTCACCAACCTCACTCTCCGTCGCCGCTGCGATCACTGGCTCGCGGCTTTGGATGGCCGCCGCCAGCGCAGGAGCCGCATCGAGCGCGGTCTGACCACCCACTGCCTGCCCGCCGTCACCGGGGCGGACGCTTTCCAGCTTGACCATGCCTCCATCGATTGACAGTACCGCCGCGCCGCCCCCAAATTGCGCAGCTCCGTCCGCCAGCGTATCCGCCAGTTCCGCCACATCGCCAGCCTGCCAAAGGCGCCGCACCGACTGGTTGAGCTGGTTCGCACATGACTCGCGCGCATGTTTGCCAGCGTCTCCAGCCGCTCGCTCGACATCTTCGACCAGAAGCGCAAACCACTCTTCCATTGTGGCGCGTAAAGAAGACGGATTCGCCGAAAGGCCCATCGCTGTTGGTCATTGTAACGTAGCGGGCGCCGGCGATTGCGTTTTCTTTAGAGAACAGGCCGCACAATCTGCCCGTGCCGCAGTCGTCAAAGCACATGGCATGAGCCGCCCCTGCGGACGCCGGTAGGACAGACCATCGGTTTCTGTGGTCTGTTGGGTCTTGGGGCGGCTCTCACGGTCGACAGACGACAAACCCCGATCGTCTGTCCTACCAACCCCGCTACTCGTACCGCAGAGCCGTCATCGGATCTACTTTGGCGCCGCGCCGCGCCGGGATCAGCGCAGCCGCCAGCGAGACGGCCAGCAGCAAGGCGACGGCGGCGGCGTAGGTCCAGGGATCGCCGTGGCGAATCTCGAAGAGCAGGCTTTCCAGATACCGGGCCAGTGTGAATGCGCCGGCCAGTCCAGCGCCGATACCGACGATGATCCACCAGCCGGCCTGCTGCAACACCATCACCACGATCCGGCCCGGCGAAGCACCCAGCGCAACGCGGATTCCCAGTTCGCCCATCCGCTGGTTGACGATGTATGACAGCACGCCGAAGATTCCAATCATCGCCAGCAACACCGCCACCGAGGCGAAGGCAATCAGCAGGACCATCTCAAAGCGCCGCTCGGCGACCGACCGGCTGATGATCTCTTCGAGCGTTCGGACATTGGTAACCGGCTGGTCCTTGTCGATCGCCCAGACCTGCCGCTGCACGGCATTGACCAGCTGCCGCGGATCGCTCCGCGTGCGCACCGCCAGGTCGGCCAGCCGCACCGGGTACAGATCCGTCTGGGCGGCCGCAAGGTACACCTGCGGGTTGATGTCGTCGGTCTTGCCTCCGCGCCGGATGTCATTGACCACCCCGACGATGGTTACCCACGGTTGCGAACTCCGCCGGAAGCGGCGGCCAATCGGGTCGGCGCCAGACAGAAACTGGCGGGCGAATGCCTGATTGACGACCGCGACATGCGGCTGGCCCTTGCGGTCGTTGTGCACCAGCAGCCGCCCGCGCTCCAGGCCGATGCCCAGCGTCTCGAAGTAGCCCGGGCTGACTGCCTGGAAATCCGCGTCGCGCATTACATCCGGCGAGCTTTCCAGGTAAGCTCCGGAGCCCCAGCCGCCGCGCAATGGCAAACGGTTGGCGAAAGTGACGGCCTGGACGCCCGGCAGCGCCGTCACGCGCCGCTCCAGTTCTTCGAAGAAGCTGAGCCGGCGGTCCGCGTCGTGGTAACGCAGTTCGGGCAGATTGACGCCCACCGCCAGAACGCGCTCCGGCTGGAAACCCAGGTCGACCCCCATCACGCGCACAAAGCTGCGCAGTAGTAGCCCGGCGCCCACCAGCAGGATCAGCGACAAGGCAATCTCGGCTGCCGTCAGTGCGGACCGCCAGCGCGCCTGGGCACGCGCGCCGGTACTGCGGGCCGAGGTCTTCAGCGCCTCCGCCGGCTTGGCCTGCGACGATTTCCAGGCCGGAATCATGCCAAAAACCAGGCCGGTCATCAGCGCCACCGCGGCCGCCGCCGCGAACACCGGCCAGTCCATGGTGACGTTCTGGATGCGCGGTATGTTCTGCGGCGCCAGCCACACCAGCAACTGCATGAGAAGGAAGCCCAGCCCCAGCCCCGCCACGCAGCCGCCCCCGGCCAGGGTCAGGCTCTCCGCCAGGAATTGCAGCACCCGGCTCCAGCGCCCGCCGCCTAAGGCCATCCGCACACTCGATTCGTGCTGCCTCCGCGTGGCTCGCACCAGCAGCAGGTTCGCCAGGTTCACGCAGGCAATCAGCACGATCAGCGCCGAGGCGCCCAGCAGAATCCACAGCGACTGGCGGACGTTGCGCACAATGTCGTCGCGCAGCGGCGCGATGCCCGCGCGGATGTTGCGGTTGGTCGACTGGAATTGTTTTCCCAGGCTGGCCGAGATAACATCCAGATCGGCCTGGGCCTGCCTCACGCTCACGCCGGGCCGCAGCCGCGCCACTGCGTTCACCTCGTGATCGCCGCGGCTGGTCAGCAGTTCCCTGGGATACGCCGCGGGAACGTAGATCTCCACCCGGTCCGGAATGGTGAGCTGGTACGGCGATTGGAAGTCCGGCGGCAGCACCCCGACAATCTGGTAAGGCTGCGCGTCGAGCATAATCGAGTGCGCCAGAACGTTGGTATCGGAGCCCAGCCGGTTGCGCCAGAACTGATCGGTGATGATGACGGCACCCGCTGCGCCATCACGGTCTTCTTCAGGCAGGAAGTTTCGCCCGACCGCCGGTTTCACCCCGAGCACATCGAAGAAGTTCGCGGAAACCCCTTCCCCCTGCAATCGTTCCGGTGTCCCCAGCCCTGTGAGGTTCTTGGCGGCGACGTCGAAGCTGGCCAGGCCGGCGAACGCCGGCGACCCCGCATAGTCTGCCAGGTTGGCCGGAGAGATGGTGGTGCGCTGCGCTGACGTGTCTCCGCCCAGTGACCGTCCGGAAGTGGTGAACTGCGATGGCTCGCCTTTGAAGGACTCCTCCCACAACGAGACCAGCCGCTCCGGCGCGGCGTAGGGCAGGCTGCGCAGCATCACGGCATGCACCAGGCTGAACACCGCCACGTTCATGCCGAGACCCACTGCCAGTGTGGCCACTGCCACCGCGGTGAAGCCGGGAGCCTTGTACAGATTGCGAAATGCGAGCCGAAAGTCGCCCAGCAACCGCTCCCAGGCGGTCCAGCCCCAGACGCCCGCGCTGGCTTCGTGCACGGCGAGTTCGTTGCCGAAGCGCCGCCGCGCCGCGTGCCCGGCTTCTTCGGGCGCCAATCCCTGTTCCCGCAGCTGGCGGGTCCTCAGCTCCAAGTGCAGGCGCATTTCTTCTTCGAGTTCGCTCGCTGCGCGGTCGCGACCCAAAATCGCGGCCAGCCGCCGGCGCCATTGGCTCAAGCTCATATGTCACTCCTACGCCGTGGCGAGTACGCGCGCGATCGCCCGCGCCACGCGCCGGTAGCGGTCCACTTCGCGGTCCAGCTGCCTGCGGCCTTCCGCCGTCAGCCTGTAGAATCGCGCCCGCCGGTTTTCGTCCGTCTTTCCCCAGTCGCCCTGAATCCAGCCCTTTAGCAGCATCCGCTGCAAGGCTGGATATAGCGATCCCTCCTCCACCTGCAGCACGTCTTCGGAGACGGAGAGGATGGATTCGGCGATTTCGAAGCCGTGCCTGGGCGGCCCGGTGGCCAGGGTCGTGAGAATCAACATCTCCAGGGTCCCTGGGGGAATTTCGTCCCGTTCGCCGCGCATCATGACATAGACAGTCTATGCCAGTATCTCGCCGCAGTCAACCGTTCAGCTGATCCTGCCCCCGGAGGGTTGGTTATTCTGAAGCAGGAAGCGGATGCCGCAGCCGATGAAGAACGATCCTTATCTTCTCCAGCGTTTTGTCGCCGCCCAGGATCCCGTCTACGCCCAGGTATGCTCGGAACTGCGTGCGGGCAGAAAAAGGACCCATTGGATGTGGTTCATATTCCCGCAGATCCACGGCCTGGGCTCCAGCCCGATGGCGCAGAGATTTGCCATCACTTCTCTGGAGGAAGCCAGGGCCTACCTGGAGCACCCGATCCTGGGACCCAGGCTCCGGGAGTGTTACCGCCTGGTGAATCAAATCGCTGGCCGCCCCATCGAGGAGATCTTCGGCTACCCCGATGAACTGAAATTTCATTCTTGTTCAACATTATTCGCTTCTGCCGCGTCTGATCACCAGATCTTCCGGGATGCGCTCGCGAAGTACTTCCACGGTCAGCCCGACAAGCTGACGCTGGAACGGTTGGGATCCGGCCGCAAGGTTGATCTGTGAGGCAGAGTTGGAAATGTTTCTGTGCGCTTTTGTTCGTGCCATCGCATGCGTTCTAGTGGCTGGTACGGTGATCGGGTCAGCCGCGGCGCAATCCTCGTCTCCCAACGGACCAGGCGTCAAACCGAAATTCGAAGTCGCGTCCGTCAAGCCGTGCCTTCCCAACACTAACCCGGGCACGGACGCCGGGGGCACAAACCCCGGCGGAGTCGCCTTCAGGTGCCAGACACTGTGGGATTACATCCGCTGGGCGTACGGCCGCTTCGCGAACGGCGAGTTCGTGTGGGGGGAGATGATGCAGGTTGAGGGAGGGCCCGCGTGGGTCAACACGGACCTCTACGAGATCATCGCGAAAGCACAGGGTACTCCGCGTCCGGGCGTTATGGCTGGACTATGATGCAGGCGCTTCTCGAAGAGCGGTTTCATCTGAAGGTCCACAGGGAGACCAGACAAGTGCCCGTTTTTGACCTGGTGGCAAGCAAGCGCGGTCTCCGCCTGCAAGTGGCGAAGGTGGAGTGCTACGCTCCTGGCCGCGATGCGCCGTTGCGCTTAGCACCGGGGCAACCCCGGCCGCCCCTCTGCGGGCGAGGAACCAGAGATAGCGACGGAATCGCAGTTCACGGCTCGAGCATGGCGGATTTCTGCCTGGCACTCTCCAGGGTCGCATTGCGGCTGGACCGCCGGAAGTTCATTGACAAAACCGGAATCGCGGGACATTTCGATTTCGATCTGAAGTTCCCGCCCGACGACACAAGCCCCTACATGGAGCCCGGTCTTTCGGCCGCGCAAGAAACTCGCGCCAACCCGGCAGACGATTTCTGGCGCCTGCAAGGCGCACTACTAAGGGTTGGATTGAAGCTGATCCCGGCCAAGGGCCCCGACGAAGTCATCGTGATCGACCACGCCGAGCGGCCGACGCCGAACTGACTCACTTCGGTTGGCAGGCGGAAGCGCCTGCCCCACACCCCCCGCAAAGCGTCCGACAGAGTGGGGCAGGCGTTTTCGCCTGCCAACCTGCGAGTCTCGCCGAGCGCGATCCGACAGGGGGCTGACGATCGGGAGCTGCAAATCCGAGGCACTGCTGGCTAACGCGGATGTGCCGGGGATCCCGGTGTTGAATCCCATCCGCAGCGGAACCTCATGCAGCTGAGTTGTATTGACGCCGTGGGCGAACTGCCGCTTGTGCCATCCGGCGACCTCGGCGGGAAACATCACCCATCCAGTCGTCGAATCGAACGCGAACCAGCGTGTCCGATCAATCGTGCTGCGGTAGAGTTTCACTGTTGTGTCCAGGTTGACCCGAGGAAAGAGGCGTGTCCCGTGTGCCTATCGGAGTTAGGCGCGAGAGAGACACGCCCCTTCGGAATCGGCCTCTACGCCGGTCCCAAACCAGCGCTACCCCCCAACTTCAGCTCCATCAGCCCCTCTCTGGCCGCTTCAGCCAGGCTGCCTGTCGAATCCGGGCAGCAAGTGAACGGAAGATAACATAGCGCCTCCTCGTCACGCTGTTCAGAATTGACCAACTCACCTGCGCTACTTGTTAGTTCGCCGGCTTGTGGGGGTGACCGGGGACAGCACCAGATTGTGCGGTTGAACGTATCCAGCCTACGCTAAACCCACCATATCCGCCGGGAACACTCTGGCGAAGATCTTGTCCACGTTGCGTAGTTGACGGTCCAGCGAAAACGCTTCAGCGATCTGCTCAGGGGTGAGGACGGCGCGGATCTCCGGGTCGGCCTGGATGGCGGCGCGGAAATCGGATTCCTCTTCCCAGGCGCGCATCGCGTGGGCTTGCACCGTGCGGTAGGCCTGCTCGCGCAGCATCCCGGCGGCGGCCAGATCGAGCAGCAGCTGGCCGGAAAACACCAGGCCGCGCGTCAAGTCCAGGTTGCGCTTCATACGCTCCGGATAAACCAGCAGCTTATCCACCAGGTTGACCGTCTTATCCAGCAAGTAGTCGGTCAGAATGCAGGAATCGGGCAGAATCACCCGTTCCACCGAGGAATGCGAAATGTCGCGTTCGTGCCACAGCCCCACATCCTCAAACGCCGCCTGCACGTTGGCGCGCACCACCCGCGCCAGCCCGCAGATCTGCTCGCAGGTGACCGGGTTGCGCTTGTGCGGCATGGCCGAGCTGCCTTTCTGGCCGCGCGCGAAATACTCCTCCGCCTCGCGCACTTCGGTGCGCTGCAGGTGGCGCACTTCGAGCGCGATCTTTTCGCACAGGGCGGTTGCCAGCGCCAGGGCCGCGACGAAAGCCGCGTGGCGATCGCGCTGGATCACCTGCGACGTCACCGGCGCGGGTTCCAGCCCCAGACGCGCGCAGATCATTTCCTCGACTTCCGGGCCGATATGGGCGAAGGTGCCGACCGCGCCCGAGGTCTTGCCGACGCGCAGATCCTCGGCCGCCGCGGTCAGGCGTTTCAGGTTGCGCCCGGCTTCTTCGTACCAGATCGCCAGTTTGAGGCCAAAGGTGATCGGCTCCGCGTGCACACCGTGAGTGCGGCCCACCTGCACCGTCCGGCGGAATTCGAGCGCGCGCCGCTTCAGCACCAGCCGCAGCGATTCCAGGCCGGCTTCGAGGATAGCCGCAGACTGCCCCAGCAGCAGCGCCTGCGCCGTATCGACCACATCATTGGAAGTCAGCCCGTAGTGCAGCCAGCGTGAGGCTTCGGCGTGCCCGGCCTGTTTCATGCTCTCCGCCACCGCGGTGGTGAAGGCGATGACGTCATGCTTCACCTCGCGCTCGATTTCCAGAATGCGGGCGACGTCGAAGCCGGCGTGCGCGCGCAGCAGGCGCGCCGCCTCAGCCGGGACCACGCCCAGCTCCGCCAGCGCCTCTGCGGCCGCCAACTCCACTTCCAGCCACTGCTGAAACCTGTTCTGGTCGCTCCAGATCCGGCCCATTGCGGGCCGCGTGTAGCGCGCAATCATGTCGTCAAAGTGCTCCTCACGAAAACTGCCCTACCGGTAGGACAGGCGATCGGTTTGTGTCGCCTGTCGTTTGCGCGCCTGTTCTTGCCGGCGCTGACAGGCCACAAAAAACGATGGCCTGTCCTACCTCTTAAAACTGATAAACCTCCGACGGCTTGTGCTGCGACGCAATCTCCAGGCTGGGCCCGATGCCGCGAACTTCGAGCGCCTGCCGGCTCACCAGGTCCACGATATACGGCATGTTGTTCTGCTGGCTCAGATGCCCCAGCACCAGGTGCGCGGTGGAAGCGTCCAGATCCTGCTCCAGAAAGTCCGACATGCTCAGGTTCGACAGGTGCCCCACGCGGCTCATCACCCGCTGTTTCACGCTCCACGGGTACGGCCCGACTTTCA
>CAZZHN010000052.1:0-22842 GCA_964654065.1 uncultured Solibacteraceae bacterium | reverse complement strand
CAGATCGTAGGCGCCGTGCTCCATGTCGATGAAGACATAGTCGAAGCCGGCCGCCGCAAAAGTCCGGCAAATCTCGGGCGAGCGGTACACCTGCAATCCACATCCGAAGACCGTTTCCCCGCGGGAGAGCCGCTCCCTGGTTTGATTCATGCGCATGCGCCCGCTCCTCTCCTCAGTCTACGATTTTCGCCGGGACGCCATCCGGCGCTTGCCTTTCGCCTTAAGCTTCGGCGCCGGTCCAGCTCTTGCGAAGCGCTCCGCCTGGGTCGCCATGCCGATGGAAGCGCCGCCAGCGGATAAGTGTGCGAGATCAGGAGCCCAGGTGGCCGGGTATCGCCAGCAGCAGGATCAGGTTCCAGGCCACCAGGCCACCATACCAGTAGGAGGCCAACCGAATCAGCCCGAACCTACCCGTGTGCACGCAGTATGCGCCCAAGCCCAGTGCCAGAACCTTCGATGCCGCGATGCCGATTACGGGGCCAGCGTGCATCAACATGCGGACGAAGGGGCTGGCCTCGGCAGCTCCCAGGCGCAAGCCCAGCAGGGTGGTAAGGAGATCCAGGAGCTGCAAATAGACAAAAACTTGGGTCAGGGCCAACCCAGACTCTCTCTGTTTCATCGTCCAATCCGAGGCTGCTGCCCCTCATTGTAGCCGCTGACAAGGAGAAGCTTCTTTGGCGATTTGTACCCTCTGTACGGGGAACCTTGGTCCTAGTACAAATCAGCACAGTATGGGAATCTGGACCGCCCGCAACGTCCTGTGCAGTCGCGTGCGGCATGGACGAAATCCCAGCGTCGGTGATCGCGGTGCTTTAAGCTTCCGCGCACGCGCCGCCGGTGCGTTGCACCGCCGCGCCCGCTTATGATGGAGACGTGGAAACTCGATCGCTTGGTCCGTGCCTGATTGTAGGGGCGGGCGGGCGGCGGTTTGATCTCGGCGACGGCCAGTCATGGGCCATCGGGCGCGGCGACGGTTGCGCCGTGCTCCTGGACAGCCGTTCCGTATCGAGGCTCCATGCGCTGGTGCAACGCCGCGAATCCGGAGAGTTCTCGCTGGTGGATTTGGGCAGCCGCAATGGGTCCTTCGTGAACCAGCGGCGAGTCAGCGTGCCGGCCGTACTGCGCGACGGCGACCGCCTGCAGTTCGGCGACCAGGACCTTCTGTTCGTGGCCGCCGGCCAGTCGGGAAATGATGCCTCCACCAACCCGGCCGACATCCGCAACGCACCCACGTCCGCTCTGCACACGCATACTCTGTCCACCATCGTCGTAGTCGACATACGCGACTTCACCCCGCTGGCCCGGACGGTGCCCGAAGCGGTGCTCTCGCAGACCATCGGAACCTGGTTCCTCCGAGTAGGCCAGATCGCCCAGCGGCAGGGAAGTTGGGGCCAGAGATATATTGGCGACGCCGTGATGGCTGTGTGGATTCACGAGGAGCAGAGCGACATGCGGGGAGAGTTGCTGCGAGCGCTGTCCGCGGTGAGCGAAATCGACGCCGTGACCCGGGGCCTGCACCGTGCGCTGCCCCTGCCGGAGCCGTTGCGCATTGGCGCCGGCGTCAACACCGGGCCGACGATCGTAGGAGGAGCGGAGATTACGGCGCTGGGCGACACCGTCAACGGGGCCTTCCGGTTGGAGGCGGCGACCAAGCAGGTAGGACTCGGCGTGTTGCTGGGAGAGCGCGCTTTCGCCGAGCTCCGGCTGGACGCGCCTGATCCGTTCCTGCGCCGCGAGGTCGCTCTCAAAGGATACGACCAGCCCGCCGTCGCCTGGGCCACATCATTCGAACAGCTCGCCGAGTTTCTCGCCTCGCGCCGGGAATAGCCCACCCGCAATCGCGTTTCGGGGCGAAGGTGATCCCGCTACTTGGCTACCGACACCTTCATTACCTTGGTTTCGCCATTGCGGATTTCGAGCACTGAGGTCTTCTGCGTTCCGTCTTTTTCTACCAGCACCGTGTAGGATCCGGGAGGGAGAGGGATCTGCGCAGGCGTGGTTTGCGGCATCCGCTTGCCGTTGATGGTAATGGACGCGCCGTCCGGCGAGCTGGTGACCCAGAGAGTGCCCTGCGCCGCGTGCAGGATCACCATCGGCAGCTCCATCGGGCCAAATCCAACGGCCACTTCCCGATATTCCCCCTGGTATCCCGCCATGGTGATCGAAATCGTGTGGCGGCCGGGGGTGGCATCGAGCGTACACGGCGTCGAGCAGGCGGCTTCGCGTTTGCCGTCGAGAATCGCGGTGGCGCCGCCCGGACTCGTGATCACGCTCACTTCCTCCAACATGGGAGCGGCCGGCGCAACGCTCTTCCGCGGCGCTTCCGCCAGCTGCTGCGCCTCAGACTTCTGCCGCGATATACCGGGCGCAACCGGCGGCTTGGCGGGCTCTTGGGCCGGCTTGGTCTCTTCCTGGGCCGCCGGCGCTGCTGCGGCCGGCTCCGTAGCGGCCGGCATCGGGCTGGGCTTGCTGTCCGCTTCCGATCCGGCCGGAGCAGACGTCACGGCTGGCGGCACTTGCGCCGCTGCCGGCTTGGACTCGGCGTCAGGGGACGGCTTTGGTTCCTCCGCGGCTGGCGCGCGGCTGGCCGCTGAGCCCCCGCGCCCTCCCGGCGTCAGCCACGGCGCCGCCTGCCACCCGATCAGCGCAAGCAGCGCCGCCGCCATTAGAATCGCCGCCAGAAACGGAAGAAAACCGAGCTTCGATCGCTCGCGTTTCAGGTTGGCGGTGCTCGCCTCCCCGCGGCGCGGGCGGCGCGCGGGCGGCAAGGTGACGGCGCTGCGCGGAGCATCCGCCATCGTCGGTTCGTTGAGCGTGCCGCCGCGCGCCAGCGGTTTCCAGTCGCGCGTCGCCGCGCAGGCCTGTTCCAGGCTGCGGACGAATTCCTGGCACGTGGGAAAGCGGCCGTCGGGTTTCTTCGCCAGGCCCTTGCGCAGCGTCTCCTCGATGGCGCCGGCCAGGGTGGGGTTCAGGCTACGCGGCGGCGCCGGCTCTTCCGCCACGATCTTATAAACCACCGTGGTAAGGTGCTCGCCCGTGTACGGCTTCTCGCCGGTCAGCATTTCGAACGCGATTACCGCCAGCGAGAATTGATCGGACCGCCCGTCCACCGGTTGGCCCTGCACCTGTTCCGGCGACATGTAGTGCGGAGTGCCGACAATCGAGCCCGTCATGGTCAGTTGCTCGGAGGCGGTAATCTTGGCGATGCCGAAATCGGTGATCTTGGCCGTGCCGTCGGCGGCGATCATGATATTGGCAGGCTTGATATCGCGGTGGACGATCCCCTTCTGGTGGGCGTAGTCGAGGGCTGCCGCGGTTTGCGACAAAAGGCGGAACATTCGTTCCGGCTCAATCGGTTGGGGCGCGGAAAGAAGGTGGTCCAGGGTCGGCCCGTCGACGTATTCCATGGCGATGAACGCCAGGTCGTCCTGTTGTTCCACGTCGTAAATAGTGACAATGCTGGGATGCGAAAGCATTCCGGCGGAACGGGCCTCCCGGAACAGCCGCTCGCGCAGGCGTTCCCGTTCGCCAGGGCTGCGGACGTTGCCGAACTGGATCGTTTTGATTGCTACCGGACGGCCAATGTTGGGATCGATCGCGTGATAGACCACGCCCATGGCGCCCCGGCCGAGTTCCCTAACGATCTTGTACCTTCCAATGCGATCCATTGTTAACTAGATGCGACTTGCCGCTAGTGATAGCATACGGCTTTGACTCTCATTCCGTCATCCAGCCGCGACAACGGCGCACCGAGCCCGCAAGGCCCTAATCGCTCTGCGGTTCCGGTCGAGCGACGCTTCCGTCTTTCCCTGCGCGCGCAGGGCGCCGGCGGTCTCGTGTTTCCGATGGCGATTCTGTTTCTCGCGCTGTTCTCGGTCTACTGGGCGGAACAGCGGCTACGGAGCGGGGAACGGGCGGTGGCTCAGGCGCAGGAAGTCCGCGTCGAAATTGTCAAGCTGCGAAGCTCGTTGAACGACGCCAGGGCGCTGGCGGGCGAGTATGCCGCCACCCAACAGAGCGCCATACGCGATGCTTACCGCGGATCCCGGCAGACGGCCGCCAGAGCTCTGCAGAGCCTGGCAGCTTTGGCCAGGATGCGCGCTCAGGACCAGTCCGAATTCGACGAGCTTGACCGGCTTGCCGGGGACGAGCTGCGCCAGCTCGATCAGGCGTTTTACGCCGGAGCGGCTCCTGGAGGCAAGGCCCCCGCTGCGCTGACCACCGCCCTGATCCGGCTCGACGACGAGGAACAGGCGGAACTGGCTCAGGCGGGGTTCGGCCTTGACGAATCGCGCCGCCGCTTGTTCAACGTGCTGATGATGTGCGGCGTGGCGGGTCCCATCGGCGCTTTGTTTATTCAAATGATCCTGGCCCGGAGAATGACGCGCCGTGTCAAGCGGGTGGAAGAGAACGCGCGCCGCCTGGCCAACGGGCAGCCGTTGCGCCCGCTGCCCTCCGGCACCGATGAAATCGCTTCCCTCGGGCGCCAGCTGGAGCAGACCGCATCGCTGCTGCGGGGTCACGAGCACCGCCTCAAGGAAGGCGAGCGGCGTTATCGCGAGTTGTTTGACCAGGCTCCCGTGCCCTACATGGAAACCGACAACGACGGCGTGATCTGCCGCTTCAATCAGGCGCTATGCAACCTGCTGCGGGTGGAGCAGGAACGCATTCTCGGCGCTCGCGCCTGGGATTTTGTGGACCTGGACCAGCAGGATGGTCTGCGCGCCACGTTTCTGGAGCGGCTGAACAACGGCGCGGAAACCGGGCCCTACGAATGCGATTACCAGCTGGATGACGGCTCGCACATCCGCGTCGAGATTCGCGAAAACTTCATTCGCGACGATTCCGGACAGGTGACCGGAGTCTGCCGCTCAGTGCTCGACGTGACGGAGCGCAAACTCGCCGCGGTGGCAGCGCGCAAAGTGGAGCAGTATGCGCTGGAGCTGCGCAACCGCAACGAACAGTTAGCGCGCGCTTTTGAGGCCGCCACTTCCGCGACCCTCGCCAAGAGCCGGTTCCTGGCTTCCATGTCGCATGAGCTGCGCACGCCGCTCAACAGCATCATTGGTTTTGCCGAGCTGATTGTCGACGGCCGCCTCGGCCCGATCTCGGAGGATCATCGCGATTGCCTCGGCGACATTCTCACCAGTGCCCGCCACCTGCTGGGCCTGATCAACGACATTCTGGATCTCTCCAAGATCGAGGCCGGCAAAACCGAATTCCGCCCGGAGACCTGCCGCGTCGATCAACTCGTCGCCGAAGTGCGCGACGTCGTGCGTCCGCTGGCCGAGAAGAAGAATCTGCAGCTGCAAAGTGAAGTGGTCGCCGGCCTCGAGGCCGTGATTGACCCGTCCCGATTCAAGCAGGTGCTCTACAATTTCCTCTCGAATGCCGTGAAGTTCACCCCGGACAATGGGCGTGTCACGGTGCGCATTATGAGCGACTCCGACAAGACCTTCCGTCTCGAAGTGGAAGATACGGGCGTCGGCATCCCACCCCAGGACATTAAGCGGTTGTGGGAGGATTTTCAGCAACTTACGGATGGCCGGAAGAATGGCCAAGGCACCGGTCTGGGGCTCGCTCTGACGCGCCGCATCGTGGAAGCCCAGGGTGGTACTGTGGATGTTCGCAGCGTCCTGGGCAAGGGCAGCGTGTTTATCGCAGTACTTCCATTACGCAGTATTACCCACTCTGCAGCCGCAGCGCGCTAAAACTCGGATTTAGTAATGGAACGTGTAGGATAATATTGTTAATACGATGGCCGCAGAGCCGATCCTCGTCGTTGACGATACTCCTGTCAACCTGAAACTAACTCGAATCCTACTCGTCAACGAGGGCTATAAGGTCCTGACCGCTGGCACGGCCGAAGAGGCTTTGGAGCTGCTGCGCAGTTTTCACCCCCAGCTGGTCCTGACGGACGTGCAGTTGCCGGGCATGGATGGCCTTGAGCTGGCTCGCCGCATCAAGCAGGACCCTGCCACGCAGGACGTGATTGTCGTCGCCCTGACCGCATTCGCCATGACCGGCGACGAGCGCAAGGCGCTCGATGCGGGGTGTGACGGCTACATCACCAAGCCGATCGATACGCGAACTTTGGGCAGCCGTTTGCGCGGGTATCTGGACAAGAAATCGCAAGAGCCCTCTGCGCCGCCTCCCAAGCCGCGGTCGCTGCCGGAATCCGAGACGCAGGCCTTGCGGCGAACGTTCCTGGCTGAGGGCCGGGAGAAGTCGCGCCAGATGCTGCTCGCCATGGACGGCAGTTTCAGCGCCGAAGAGGTTGGCAGGGCCGCGCACCAATGGATCGGCGCCGCCGGCCTGCTCGGATACGATGCCATCGCGCGCCTGTGCCGCGAGGTGGAAGCCATTCTGTTTGAAAAGCCCTTGGACAATGCCCAGCTGCGCGAGACGCTGGCCAACCTGGCGATGGCGTTTTCGACGCCGCGCGAGGCCCGTGATACGCCGATCCCGGAATATGTGACGCAGGCGCTGGCCGGAAAGCGAGTGGCCGTCGTCGGCCTGCCCACCAATGAGGAGGAGCGTTTGGGCGTGGCGCTGGAGCGCGTGCACGGGTTGGCCACCTTCTTTGAGATCGCCGAACCGCCCTCGCTCGACCAGTTGCTCGAATGCGACCTGGCGGTGATCCACGTGCGCGCCGAGACCGTGAACTCGCCATGGCTGGATCCCGCCAAACCATATCTCGGCGCCAAGCCGGTGGTCTTGGTCGGCAACCGGGACGATCTGCTGGAACTGGACCGGAACGTGCAGTCGGTGGCGCGCGAATTCCTGATGGATGCTTCCTGGCAGCCTGATGAAGCCCTGGTCCGGTTGAGCCTGGCGATGCAGGGCCGCTCCCGGGCCGGGACTCCCCCGGCGGCAGCCAGTTTCTTGACACCTGCGCCGGCCCGGCCGAAGGTGCTGATCGCCGACGATGATCCCACCGTCCTCGCCCTGGTCAAAACCGTCTTGCAGAATTTCGGCATGGATTGCGTTACGGCTAGCGATGGCCAAGCCGCTCTGGACGCGGTTCGCACCTCCCGGCCACACGCCGCCGTGCTCGACGTCAACATGCCAGGCAGGGATGGCTACGAGGTGCTGGCCGCCGTCCGCTCCGAACAACTTCCGCTGCGGGTGCTGCTGCTGACAGCGCGCCAGCAGGAAAGTGATGTCATCCGCGGCTTCAATCTGGGCGCCGACGACTACATGACGAAGCCGTTCAGCCCCATGGAGCTGGTGGCCCGCCTGAAACGCGTGCTCGGCCGATGATCCACTTCGTAGTGTACCTGGCGGTCATCGAGGCTCTCCTCGCCGTCTGGCTCGCCGCTACCTGCCTGGTGACGATGGCACGAAGCGCCTGGTGGCAGAAGCGGCTGACGCAAAGCGCCGAGTTCGCGCCCGCCATTCGCACCGCCATTGCCGATTACGTAGGAGGCGCTGAGAACTTCGACAGTCTAGAACAATGCGTGAGGGCCAGCCCGCGCGATGTGGCGGATGAGCTGCTCGCGTTCCGGCAAGCGGTGGCGGGCGCCGCACTCGACCGCCTGTGCAATCTGACGATCGAGTTAACGCTACTGCAGCGGTGGCTCGAAGACGCGGAGAGCAGAGACATCGTGGCACGGCGCAATGCGTTTCGCCGGCTGGCATTTGCCTGCGCTTACGAACCTTGCCGGAGGCAGGTCGGCGACCGGCTGGCCCAGGCGCTGAGCGACACCGACCGGGAGGTGCGGCTGACCGCCGCCGCCGCTATGGTCCGGACAGGCCAGTTGGCCGACCTCGAGCGTGTGTTCCGGCTGGCTCTTACCGAAACTCTGCTGGTCCGCATGTCTCTGGGTGAGGTGATGCGACCGCACGCCTATCGGCTGTGCGAACGCGTCGTCCCGGAGGTTCTGCGGTCGAGCGACGTTCCCGGCATTGTGGCCACGCTCGAATTGCTGCGAGCCTGGGAGCGCGCGGTCCCCATCAAGGGCCTCGCCGGGTTGATGAGCCACCATGATATGCGGGTACGGCTGGGCGCGTATGCGCTGGCGCCGCTAGTGGCGCCGAGCCCGGAAATTGAGAACGAGGTGCTGGCCGGCCTGGGCGACCGCGATGCCCGCATCGTTGCCGCCGCGGCGCGCGCTGCCGCGCGCCTTCGCCTGGACAAAGCGATGCCGGTGCTGGCGCGCTGCGCACGCACGGGAGTGCCTCCCCTGCTGCAGGTCGCAGCCTCCGCGCTGGCCGAAATGCCGCCGTCCGGCTGGTCCACGCTGCAGGAACTGCGGTTCAACCCGAACCCCGCTACTGCGGCGGCCGCTGGGGCGGCGCTGGAGCGCGCACGCCGCAAGGCAGGAGCGTAATGCCGCACCTGGCCGGGTTCCTGTTCGATTTCCTGATCACGCTGCTGGCGATTCACCTGGTAGGCAGCCTGTACGTGTTGCTGCGCGGCTGCCTGATCCAGCGCGTCTGGAGGCGCGAAGCTCCGTTTGTCGAGCGCACCGCGATTCTGAAGTCGCCCCTTACCCCCGGCGTTTCCGTCCTACTGGTGGCGCCGGACGCTTCCTCCGCCTGGCACCCTTTGGTGCGCCGCCTGTTGAGCCTCGAGTTCGGCGACTGCGAACTGGTTGTGGTGCTGGAGGATGCGACTCCGGACGAGTTGCAATCCTGGACGCGCGAGTTCCGCCTCTTCCCCTCCCTAGAGACCGTCAACGCACCCCTCGAAATCGCCGCCGTCCGCGGTGTCTACGAGTCGTCCGCCTCCATCCGCCTGGTGGTGGTGGCCAAGGACCCCGGGCCCGCCGGCGACGCTCTCAACGCTGCGGTCAACGCTGCGTCTCTGCCGTTGCTGGCCTGTTTCGACCCGGAATCCGAGTTTCAGCAGGACGCCCTCTTGCGCCTGGTGTGGCCGATGCTGGAAGCTCCCGGCGAAACCCCCGCGCTGGCGTGCGCTGTCGAGTGCGGGACTGGCGACTCCCTCCTGGGGAGCTTTGCTGAAATCGAGTTCCTGCGTTCCTGGCTCGGCCGTTCGATCGCTTTTGCCGGTTGGAACGCCCTCATCCCGGAACCCGGCTGCGCCGTGCTGGTCGAGCGGCAGGCCGTACTCGACGGGGGCGGTTGCCACGGCGGACTGGCCCCGCTGTTCGCCAGCATTCATGGAAGCGCGCGCGCCGCCGGCCGCAAGTACCGCATTCCTTTTATTCCCGACCCCGTCACCAGCCTGGAGGTGAGAGACGATGTTTCCTCTCTGCTGCGCCAGGTAGGGCGCAGACAGGCATCCATCGCTCAAGCCATCCGAAGGGCGCCGTCACTTGTCCGCGGCTGGGGCTCACTGGGCCGCTGGGGCCTGTCCGCATTGCTGTTCACGCGGCTGCTTCGCCCGCTGGCCGAGACCGCGCTCTACCTGCTCGCGATCGTCGCTCTGCTTTCCGGATGGATCAACTGGCGCCTCGCTCTCGCCCTGCTGCTGGCCACGGTCGCGAGCGGTACCATCATTTCGGCCTCGGCAGTTGTGCTGCGTGAAGTCGCCGAGTACACGCCGGCTCCCCCCGGACGCCTGATTCGTTTGTTGTTCGCCTCGCTGGCCGAAGGCTTCGGTTACCGGCAATTGCGCGACCTGAAGATGATCACTGCCTTCTTCGGCAGCGATGCCCGCTAGGCGTCCACCTGCCTGAGGTAGGACAGACGATCGGTTTATGTCGTCTGTCGGGAATGGCAGGCATCGGCCGCCCAAGCCGATGAAGTCATCCCCGGCCACATTTCCGTAGGGGCTGGGCATGCCCGGCCCGGGGCGGACCCTGCTGCTGCACGTCAGGAGATGTTTTTTCGACAGTGCCCATCCGCCCGCGTCACACTGGAAATGACAGGCCACAAAAACCGATGGTCTGTAGTGCCTGGGGGTTCACGCGCGAGGATCGACGGGCTCGAAATATGAATCCGCCAGGGACGGCTTCTCCTTGATGGCGCGGCGCCACGCAATTCTGGCCTTTTCTTCCTCGCCCAACGCCATCTGCGCGTGGCCCATGTTGAGCAACGCTTCGGCGAATTGCGGTTCGGCGTCGACGGCCTGCTGGTAGAAGGCGATTGCCTCTGCGAACTGTCCGCGCTTCTGGCAGATCAGACCCGCGTTGTAGAAGAGCTCCGGGCTCCGCTCGCCCATTTCGATCAGGCGCTCGTGCAGTTCCAGGGCTTCGTCGTATTCGTTCTGTTCCAGCGCCAGGGCGGCCAGACCGCGCACGCCATCGCTCGAATCCGGGCGTAGCATGACAGTTTCGGTGAAACACTGGCGGGCCGAGTCCGGGTCTCCGGAACGAGCGAACGCGATGCCGGCGTTCAGGCAGGCTTCCGCCCAGTTAGGCTGCTTGGCGAGCACCGCCTGAAATGCCTCCGCGCTGCCCCGGTAGTCGCCCCGCAGCAGGCGCACGTAGCCCAGGCGGAAGTGGGCATCGCACCACTCGAAAGCCTCCTCCGGGACTTGGGCGTAAAGGGTCTCGGCGCGCTGCCGGTCATTGAGTTGTTCCAGCACCAGAGCCAGGTTCCACATCGCGCTGGGCTGGTCCGGATCGAGCGCCAGGCTCTTTTCGTAGCACTCGCGTGCGGCGGAGAGATCGCCGAGTTCCTGGCGAATCACGCCTAGGTTGAGAAACGCAGGCGCTGAGGACGGGTTGAGAGCGCTGGCCTTGGCATACGCATCGGCTGCGGCCTCCAGGTCCCCCATCTGGTGATGCGCCACTCCCAGGTTGAACCAGTTTTCATACCGCCCGGGCATGGCGGCCGACAGGTCGCGCGCGTGGCGGGACGCAGCCGCATAATCTTCGTCGGCGAAGGCGAGCGTTGCCAGGGCTTCCAGTGCCACTGTGGAACCGGGCCGCAGTTCGGCCAGCATGGCCGCATAGCGGCGCACGGATTCGCCATCACGGCGGTCCAGGAATAACGCTACCAGGTTCGACAGGCACTCTTCGCTGCGCGGGTTCCGCGCCAGCACTTTGCGGTACTGTTCAACGGCTTCGCCGTGGCGCCCGAGTTGCTGCAGTGCCACCGCGCGGGCGAACATCGCCGGTTCGTGATCCGGAGACAGGGACAGATACTTGTCGAGTGCTTCCAGCGCCTGCGCCGGGCTGCCGGCGCGAATCATGGCGATGCCGAGGCCGAGGTGTGCGTCCACTCGCGTGCCATCGACGGCCAGCGCTCTACGGAATGCGTCGGCGGCCTGTCTCCACTGCTGCGCGTTGCCCAGGCACACTCCCAGGTTGTAGTGCGCGGTGTGATGGTTGGGGTCCAGCGCCACCAGCGCCCGGTAGCTTTCCGAGGCGTGCTCGAAATCGCGCAACTCGAACTGCACGTGCCCTAGCGCCGCGTACAGGGCCGGCTCGCGCTCGCCTTCCTCGATAGCCTTGCTGAGGGTCCGGGCGGCGCTTTCGCGTTTGCCCTCCAGGTGCAGCGCCACCGCGCGGGATAGGGTCTTATTGCCGCGGTCCGGCTGTCTGGGCTGGTTGATCGACGTCACGCCCAGGGGCAGGAACGGCCCCGAGGCAGTCTCCGAGCCAGTCAAAAACGCCATGATGAAAACCTCCGGTAATCCGAGAGTCTGCTGAATGCGTTGCGGCGCGTCAAGCCAAAGCCAGCCGCCAGTGCCAGCTGGCTGGAAGGGCCGGGAGCCCCGGAACCGGGGCGGGGAAGCGAATCGGCCGGCGGCGACAGCTGCGCGGAAGCCGAATCGCCGCCGCTCAGGAAGGCGCACACCCGTCCCAGCCAGTCTTCGTTCATGGAGACCTTGAACCAGTACAGGCGCGCCTGCTCGCCCGCATCGGCGAAGAAGCCGACGCCGCCGCGCACCAGCGCGCGATCGACAAAAGAATCGATTTCCTGGCCTTCAATCGAAGTCGTGATCTGATCGCCGCGCACGTCCACCGCTACGTGGTAAGGCGTGTGTTCATGTATCAGCACATTCAGCGCTGTGGCCACCCGGGGGCCTTTCTTCCCTCCCACGACCGGATAGTGGATCATGGTCATCACCGAGCGCGACGGGGGACCAACTGCGGCGAACTTCATCGCGTAATAGTTGGCGTCATCGCTGGCCCGCACGGCCCAGTTCATACTCTTGGATTCGATCTGGCCGAAGAACTCGAGGCGATAGTCGGTGTAATGCAGAGTGGGTTGAAACAGAGCCAGCTTGCCAGGGGTGACATATCCTTCCGGATGGCGGGCCCATCCCGGCGCCCAGGCTTGCGGCTTGGCGCCCCAGGCGGCCATGCCATTCGAGAAGCCGTCGCTGATGTGCAGCTCGGCGCGCCGGGAAATGGCCGACCGCACGCGGCCGAACATCCCGCCTCCTCCCGCATCCGGGATGCCGCGTGCGGCAGGCGCGTCTTCCGCGGACAGGTTCCTCCCGCTGTCGGACAAGCTGCCCATGACGGCGTCGTGGTTCGCCCGGATATAACGCACGCCATACCAAAGCAGGGCACCGATCACCAGGCACGCCGCGATCATCTTACTTAAGTCGCGCAGTACGGTGGAACGCCGGCCGGCAGCCTCGGGCAGGGTGAAAATCTCCGCGAAAGCCGGTCTTTTGCGCTTTTCCTTTGGCGTCTCCGGCAGCGGTTCCACGCGTTCGATCGCCAGCGGCGCGGCGAAGCGCGGGGCATTGATCGCCACCGACGGAATAATCCAGCCCATCCCGTGGGCGACCGTGCGCGGCCCCCGCGAGCAGAAATACTCCAACGGCATGAGCTCCGCCAGGTGCAGGGCCGCAGGCTGCACGGGCTCCGGCTGTTGCGGAGTCCGCAGCGTCAGCGTGGAAACAGGCGTGGCCGGGATCTGGCGCGGCACACCGGCCTGGGCGGCCGGTCGTAGCGCGGGCGCCGCGAAGGGTGCCGCCGGAAGGCCCTGCGTCTGCACGGCGTCGTCGAGCTGGGGCAGCCGCACCGGGAACGCAGCCGGTGTTCTGCCGTATGCCGGCGTGGCCAGAGCGCGAGCGCTCTCGGCCTCCGGCAGTGCCGGCACTGCCCGCTCCGGCCCGTCCGGGAAATATCCGCGATGGACGGTCGGCTGCGCGGCCGGCGTCACGATGGAGACGGTCCGCATCGGCCCAGCCGTGCGCGGAACTGCCTCCGCGATGCGTGGCTCGGGGATGGTACGCCGCGCATCGGGGACCATGGCGCAGACCGGGTCCGCCAGTGCCAGACATCCGATCACCGGCTGCAGTGCGTGAAAGCCGGGGAATGCAACGGCCGCGACGCCGCGCGCTGTAAAGATTCGTTCTACCGGCGCTGCGGCGGGAGTGCGCATCCACTCCTCCTGCACCGCGCCTCCCGCCGGTGCGGGCTTCGGCAAATGGATCGCGAACGCCGGCAGCTCCGCGTCGAACTGGCCGAAGAGGCGGCCATTGGTAGCAGGTGCCAGCAGCCTCTCGGCCGCGGCGGGCGTGAGTGTCGCTGCTCCCGCCAGCGGCGGTGGAGCGGCCGCCAGCGGCGATAGAGCCAGCGGGGGAAGGTGCGCAAAAGCGCCGGCTCTGGCTGGTTTTTCCGTGTATCTTAGTTTGAATCTCGGCTCGGGCTTTTCCGATGAGCCTTCTTGAGGCGTTGGCGGAGGCAGAGGAGCCGTCCCTGACAGCGGGGGCACACCACTGGCCTTCGCTTGCTCCGACATCATGCTGCGCTGTTCGCGATACGCTTGCCGATGCGTTTCGCAACAGAACCCAGTGTCTTTCAGGAGCCGCGATGGACCGATTTCATTGCCACAATACCGGCAGTGCAACAGACTCACCTCAGTCCATTTATGCTCATCTTATACGGAGAGTATATGGGGAAAAGATCTTAAGGGGATGTTGACGAGTCGCCAAAAAATGCACTGAAATTAGTTAATAATTACCCATCTCTTTCGATAGCGTCCAAAACGGCCAAAGTCCCTGTTTAGCGAGGGTTCTGTCCCTCAGCGGCGAGACAGCCGCCAGCTGACTTTTTGCCAAAATGGCAACGTTGTCGACGGGGCGCGCGAACCCCGGCAGAAATTGTAATATATTCATTTTACATTGTTTAACAGCATCCTAGCGGGCCTTCTACTGAGCCACTGAGGCCGCGCACCCAAACGGCCTTCGGTAGCGCCGCCTGATGTCTGTACGCGACCTAGCCGACGCGCGAAACCCGTCCCATCTCTCTTCTCAAATTCTTATATTTCTATCCAGACCAAACCTGGTATTCCTGGGTTTTTGCGATCGGACAGACCAGTCTGTCCTGCCCTCAGTCGTCGTGAAGCGCTTCCGGCGTGCTGCGTCTTGCCGGCATCAGCGATCCATTCAGCGCAGCCGCGGCGGCGATCTGCCGTCAGTGCGGTCTGCGACGGCGGCCCTCCTGGGCTAACTTGATGACGACGGCAGCAGTTGCGGTTGGGTCGTGCCGCACGACTCCCGTGAGCTGCGCCAGGTCGGCGGTCACAACCTTGAGGCCCATTTTGGAAAGCGCGGCGAGATCGTTCTCCACCGGCAGGGCAGCCTGGCGCGCGTAGCGCTTCTGAATTGAGGAAGGAATCGGCCGCGTGTTGATGACGGCGTAATCCAGCAGCTTGCCGCCGGCGTGGCGCTCGATGGCGCGGATGTGGTCGCTGGCCCGGAAATCCATGGTTTCCCCGGGCTGCCACATGAGGTTGATGAAGCACGCTTTCACTGCGGCAGAACGCCGGATGGCGGCAGCCACGCCTTCCACCAGCAAATTGGGAATGACGCTGGTGAACAGCGATCCGGGCCCGAGCGTAATCACGTCAGCCGCCGCAATGGCGCGCAGCGTTGCATCGAGCGGACGCGCCCGGCGCGGCAGCAGGCGCACGGCGCGGATTTTTTTACGGCTGCGGCTGATGCGGGTTTCTCCCGCCACGCGGGTGCCGTCCTCGAGCACCGCCTCCAGCGAAACGTTGGCGTCGGTGGAGGGAAAAATACGGCCGCCGATATTGAGCACCTCCGACGACGCCCTCACTGCATCCGGGAACTCGCCCATCACGTGCGTCAACGCTGTGAGGAAGAGATTGCCGAAGCTGTGCCCCTTGAGGCCGCGCCCGCTCGAAAAGCGGTATTGAAAGAGACGTCCCAGCAAGCCGGAATCCTCGCTGAGGGCCACCATGCAATTGCGGATGTCGCCCGGTGGCAGTACGTCAAACTCGCGGCGCAGGCGGCCGCTCGATCCTCCATCGTCGGTCACGGTGACGACTGCGGTGATATCCACCCCGGGATGCGCCGGGCCGCCCGGCCGTGTGTAGCGCTTCAGCCCTTCCAGCAACGCGGACAATCCGGTGCCGCCGCCGATAGCGACCACGCGCAGAGGTGCCTGTCGATTCATAGAATGGGCGCGCCTGCGCGCCGCTCTACCAGCCCTTTTTTTCAGGATAGAGCAGAGCGTCGAACAGCGGATGCCTGGCAACCGGCGCGAAATCGGCATCCTGCCGCGCGATGATGCGGTTGCGTGGCTCCAGCTGGATGGCGCGCTCCAGGTGGCCGCGAGCGGTTTCCAGGTCGCCGCCCAGGGCCTGCGCCAGCGCCAGCGCGTAGTGGACGTGATCGGCTTGCGGTGTCATGGCCAGCGCCTTTTCCAGGTTGAGCCGCGCCTCGGCAAGCTTGCGCGTATTGATCAGCGCCACACCATAGTTGTAATAGTCCTCGGCCGATTCCAGGTTCACCGTTTCCTGCTGCAGCCGGTTATCGCACATCACCATGTGCAGCCGCGCCCGGTTCGCCACGTCGCGTTCCGGCCCGGCCGTCGCGCGCTCGAACAAATCGCGAGCCTTCGCCAGGTGGCGCCCGTGGAATTGTTTCATGGCGGCTTCGAAGGCGCTGAACTGTTCCCGCGCGTCGGAACTCCCTGCTGCGCCGGCGGCCGGCCCGGGTTCGCTGGTCTTGGGTTTTCCGGCCGTTGGTTTCGTCATGCGCTTTTCATCGCCCTTGGCAACGGGTGTTTTCTTTTTTTCCGCCATCCTCGGCCAGTCCGACGTGGGTACAGGACTTAGCGTTTATAGCAGACCATGCCGCGCCGATGCAACCGGGGGTGTCGACCACGGCACCGCGCCTAGGGGACCGGTGGCAATGGGACGCGGAGCCGGCCCTGAAAGATCTCGCCGAAGGCTTCCAGAACCTGGCCGTGCAGAGCGCCGTTATCGGCCAGCAGGTGGTCAGACTGGGTCAGGCTGTGCGGGCCGCCCCGCATGTCGGAAACGCGGCCGCCGGCTTCGGTCACCAGCAACGTGCCGGCCGCCATATCCCAGGGCTTGAGCCCAAACTCCCAAAAGACGTCCAAACGCCCGCACGCTACAAACGCCAGGTCGAGCGCCGCCGACCCGGTGCGGCGCACGCCGTGTGAAGCCATCGCCATCTGGTAATAAAAATGGATGTTCACGTTGTGATGCCGTTTGCGGCTGGGAAACCCGGTGGAAGAAAGGCTCTCCGCGATCCGCGGGCACGCCGAAACGTGAATGCGCCGGTTATTGAGATAAGCGCCTGCCCCGCGCTCCGCGGTGAACAGTTCCTGGTGGATGGGGTCGAACACCACGCCGGCCACCATCTCGCCCCCGCGAGCCAGCCCGAGCGTCACATTGAACGCCGGAAAGCTGTGCGCAAAATTCGTCGTCCCATCCAGCGGGTCCACGTACCAGCAGTATTCGGCGTGAGCGTCGTGGCCGCCGCCCTCCTCGGCGACGATTCCATGCGAGGGAAAGTGCGACCGCAGCCGTTCCACCACCAGCTTCTCGCTGGCCCGGTCGGCTTCTGTCACCAGGTCGAATTCTCCCTTGACTTCAAACGCCACCCGCCGCTCGAAGCAGCCGGCCAGCAGGGCGCCGGCTTCGCGCGCAATTTCCACAGCTGTTTCGAGGTAGGGCATCGGCGAGCAGGCCTAACCCAGCTCGACCAGGTAATTGATGTCGTGCTTGAAAATGAAGAGGTTGGGTTCCCCTTCGCGGGTAATGCGGATGAAGGAGTGATCGTAGTATTCGATCACTCCGTTCACTTCTTCGCCGCCCGCCAGCTTGACGCGCACGGGCGTCGCGTTGTCGATCAGCTGCTTGAGGTATTTGACCTCTTCCAACGTGTGCTCCGGCGCGCGCGCGGATTTTCCCTGTTGTATCGTATGCTTCTCCTAACGCTTTTTCCGGCTGTCGGGTTTCAGCGTAATCGGTTCCGCAGCCGGACCCGAGTTCGCTGCCGACTCTCCATAATAGCCGTTGCGCGCCGAAGCCCGCAATTCAGGAGACTTCAGTCGCAATTCCAGCTTGTGAAAGCGCTCCTTGGTGAGCGGAACATCGTGCGGGTAGTAGCCCAGCAGATATTCCGTGCGAAGTTCCGCGATGATGGCGCTGAATGCGCGGTCCAGCTGCGGGCCTTCGGACAGCAGGAAAGTGCGCCCGCCGGTTCCCTCCGCCATGAATTGCAGTGCGTGTTCGCCGCCGATGTTGCGCCCGGCGTCGTTGGTGATCGGCATCACGATCACCGGATAAATCACCGCGTCGGCCAGTTGCGCCGCTTCCAGCGCCTTGTGGCTGTCGATCTTGCTGGTGGTTTCCCCGCCGTCGCTCACCAGCACCAGCGCCTTGCGTCCTTCGCGCATTTCCAGGTCGCGCGATGCCAGCCAGATCGCGTCGTAGAGCGACGTCCCCGCCGAGCCGTGAATCTGGCGCATCATGGTTTCGAGAGACGCGATGTTGTGCGTGTAATTGTGCACCTGCGTCACCAGGTCGTCGAAGGCATAGAGCGCCACCTGGTCCTCGGGGTTGCGGTCCGAAAGCAGGGCGCGAATGAAGCGCAGGGCCGAATCGGTTTCAAACTTCAGGTCCTGGTTGGTCGAGCCGCTGACGTCCACCAGCAGCGCCACCGAGAGCGGCTGATTGGTCTCGCGTTCGAAGACTGCCACCTCCTGGTGCACCCCGTTGTCGAAGATCTCGAAATCTTCCTTGTGCAGCGACCCCACCAGCTGGCCGGCGCGGTTCTTTACCGTTGCCACCACGTGCACCAGGTTGACCTTGACCGGAATCACGAGTTCCTGCGCCGCCAGCACACCTGCCAGCAGCGCCCAACCGGCCAGCATGGCCCCGATTTGGGGCGGACGCCGTCCGCGGCCGGCCCCCTGGCCGGCCTCCGGCGATGACGCAATCGGCTGACTCTTCACGCGAAAAGCGGGACGAGGGCGTCCCGCGCGGACCTGGGGGTCCGCCCCACGCGGCGTCAGGGAGCTACCGCGCCAAGGGCACATTCTGATCCCACGCCCCTTCTACCCAGACCTCGCCATCGGCGAAATGCTCTTTTTTCCAGATGGGCACCCGTTTCTTGAGGCGGTTGATGCCTTCCAGGGCGGCCTCGAACGCCGGACGCCTGTGGGCGGCGGTCACCACCACCGCCACGCTGGTTTCTCCCACCAGCAGACGGCCCAGGCGGTGCGCCATGGCGATGCGTTCGAGCGCGAAAGATCCGGCCAGTTCGCGGCCGATTTCCGTCATGATGCGCAGCGCCATCGGCTCGTACCCCTCGTAGTCGAGATAGAGCGTCGCGCGGCCGCCCGTGTGGTTGCGTACCGTGCCTTCGAACGTCACCACCGCGCCTTCGGTTCCCCGCAGCAGCCGCGCCGAGAGCCGATGCGCATCGATCGGCTGCCGCGTGATGGCGAAATAGTTGCCCCCATCTTCGGCTTCCAGGACATCCAGGCCTGCGTCCGCCCCGCCGCTCACCGGTGGCATCAGCGCGATTTCATCGCCTTCGGCGATCCTGGTGGTCGGCGCCGCAAATTCCTGATTCCGCGCCACGACAATACTCCCTGCCATCTGCCCGATGGACGGCCAGAGCGCGGCGTAATGGTCCAGCACGGTGCGCAAATCGGCGTCCTCGGCAAACTCAGCTTCTTCCGAGCTGCGGCCGACCAGGTCCTTCAAAACGCCGAAAAACAACACCCGCGCACGCATGCTGTAACGTTTGGAACTCTCAGTCTATCAGACGGTTCTAGGCCTCTCTCCGTTGCGCCGCGTTACAATCGCACTTTCCCCATGACGCCGACTGCCAAGACCCGCCTGCGGGTACGCTATGCCGAAACCGACAAGATGGGCGTGGTCTACTACGCCAATTACCTGGTTTGGATGGAGGTCGGCCGCGTCGAGCTATGTAAGGCCTGCGGCTTCAGCTACCGCGCTATGGAAAACGACGATGGCGTGCTGCTGGCGGTGGCCGACGCGCAATGCCGCTACCGCGCTCCGGCGCGCTTCGACGACGAGGTGATCGTCAAGACCTGGATCGAAGAGGCCAACTCGCGAGTCGTGACTTTCGCCTACGAAATGCGCCTCGGCGATTCGGAAACGGTGCTCGCCACCGGTTCCACGCGCCACGTCTTCGTCAACCGCAAGATGGAGCGTGTTCGCATGCCGGACAAGTATCGCCCCCTGTTCGGCGTCGGCGCCACGCGCGCCGAATAGAGCAGGGAGATGGCGAAGGATATCGGTTGACAGGCGGAAGCGCCTGTCCCACATGCCTCGAGTTCCTTCGCCGCAAAGCGGGACCGACGATTTCGTCTTGCAACCTCGGAACTCCAGCGATTTCGACGCACCTTCCCGGCGAACATTGACGCCGCCCCTCTCGCCTGCTTAACTGGGAACAGTTCCCATGGCAGGCGTCGGACAACCATCTTTGTCGCTCGCCGACGTGCATTCCAGCGTCGACATCTCCCAACTCTCCTTCTGGCGCCGCATGTTCGCCTTTGCCGGGCCGGCCTACCTGGTCAGCGTCGGCTACATGGACCCCGGCAACTGGGCCACCGATCTGGAAGGCGGTGCTCGCTTCGGCTATCGCCTGCTCTGGGTTCTGGTCATGTCCAACGCCATGGCCATCCTGCTGCAGACCCTCAGCGCGCGGCTCGGAATTGTCAACGGCCGCGATTTGGCGCAAGCCTGCCGGGAGACTTATCCGCGCTCGCTCAGTTTCGCGCTGTGGATCCTGTCGGAAATCGCCATCGCGGCGTGCGACCTGGCCGAAGTGCTGGGCGCGGCGATTGCCCTCAACCTCCTGTTCCACATCCCGCTGCTGATCGGCGTGATTCTGACCGCCGCCGATACGCTGCTGCTGCTCTGGTTCCAGAGCTTCGGCATCCGCGCCATCGAAGCCTTCATCCTGGCGCTGATCTCGGTGATGGCGGTCTGCTTCTGCATTGAGGTCTTCTGGGCGCATCCGGCGGCCGGCGAATTGTTCGGCGGCCTGGCGCCGCGTCTCAATCGCAGCAGCCTTTACCTGGCGGTCACCATCCTCGGCGCCACCGTCATGCCGCACAATATGTACCTGCATTCGGCGCTGGTGCAGACCCGCAACATCGGCCGCACCGAACCCGCCAAGCGCATGGCATGCCGGTTCAACCTGATCGATTCGGTGGTAGCGCTCAACGGCGCCATGTTCGTGAATTGCGCCATCCTCGTGCTGGCGGCCGCGGTGTTCTTCAAGCGCGGTATCATCGTCACCGAGATTCAGCAGGCGCACGTTCTGCTCGTTCCCCTGCTGGGCGCCAGCATGGCGGGCGTGCTTTTTGCGGTTGCGCTGCTCTGCTCCGGCCAGTCTTCTACGCTCACCGGCACCATGGCGGGCCAGGTGGTAATGGAAGGATTCGTGAACATCCGCGTGCGGCCCTGGCTGCGCCGCCTCATCACCCGTTCGCTGGCCGTGATTCCGGCCGCCCTCACCATCTATTTCGCGGGAGACAAAGCCACCCTCGGGCTGTTACTGCTAAGCCAGGCGATTTTGAGCATGCAGTTGCCGTTCGCGATCATCCCCCTGATTCACTTCACCAGCGACCGTGTTCGCATGGGCTCGTTCGCCAACGCCCGGTGGGTGCGCTGGCTGTCATGGATCACGGCCGCCGTCGTGATCGGTCTCAACACCTGGCTGGCTTACGATTCCATCCAGGGCTGGCTGGCCGGCGCCGGAGCCTGGCGCGGGCTGGTGGCGATGGTCGCGCTCACGGTCTCCGCCGCGCTGGCCATTCTGCTGCTCTGGGTGACCTTTGAGCCGCTCATTAGCGGACGCAAGCGCGGACGCGCCGCGCTCGAGTTCCCCGCAACCGAAGGCGCCGTCGCCGCCGCGCCGGTTTACCACCGCATCCTGGTCCCGCTCGATCACACAGCTCTCGACCTGCTGGCCGTCAGCCACGCCGCCGCCATGGCGAAACTGCACGGCGCCAAACTCTACCTGCTTCACGTGGAAGAAGGAGTCACCAGTCAGATTTATGGCGGCGATTCTTCCACGGCGGAGGTGGAAGCCGGCCAGGTTTACCTCGACCGCATTGCCCAATCTCTTCACGATCAGGGCATCGCGGTGGAGACGACGATTCTGCATTCGGCATCGCCGCGCAAAGCAATCGTTCGCTTCGCCCACGAAATCCGGCCCGACCTCCTGATCATGGGAGCCCACGGCCACGGCGGCCTCAAAGATCTGATCTTCGGCACCACCATCAGCCCCGTCCGCCACAACCTGGACATCCCCATGCTGATCGTGCGCCCCGGCAAGGGGTGAGCTATCCAAATCCCTACCGGGGCGATAGCTGGTAGTTCAGATCAATTCGAGTCACCACATAGCAGGGCTTGCCGTTCAACCTGGTTGGTCTATATTCCCATTGGCGAACTGCCTCCAGACTGTCGGGAATCAGTTCGGCCGGTCCGCCGTCCGGATGCAGGTACAGGATCTTGCCATCGAGACCGATCAAGGCAGTCAATTGTACGGTCCCTCGTATGCCCCGATCGCGTGCACTGCGTGGATAGACAGGATCAACCTTCCTGATGAGGTTCGCCTGCTGCACATTTCCCCCGACTCGGACTGTCATCGGCGGACGCTCGCCGCGAGCAGGGAGCGTTGTCGGCGCTGTCAGAAGAGGTATCGAGTCGGGTGCCGCCGCCTTAGCCTTGGCCAGGAGGGCGCTGCCGAGCGGCGTGTAGTCCCAGTCCAGTTTGCCATCCGCCCACAATGTGGCCCCTTCCCGCAACAGACTTACCGCCGCAGCGACTAACAGGTCTGTATCCGTTGCTTCTGCCAAGACCCGTCGCGCATTCACTGCGAAAGGGCGTTCCCGGAAAGCAGCGTCAGATCCCGCCGGGTCGTTGTTCAAATACGACTGGCCCGTGATGCCAAGAACAGCCGCAGCGTATAGGCGTCCTAATCCGGATTCGTCCCTTCCTTCGATTAGTATCCTTTCAGCCTGCTCCGGGGAGCAGAACTGAATCGCATCGACGGCCGCACGCCTGATCTCGGCGTTCCCGGGGTTCTTCTTGATCTGCTCCAGCCAAAGCTCGCTAGCGCGTCTGAAGGTTTCGGGATCGGCGAGGTTGTCGCCTTGGCAATGCAGGCGATAGACCCCCGTCTCGGCTTTGAACAGCCCGAGACCGCCCTTCGGGTCATGCTCGATGAGCCAGAGAATATGCCTCGCGCGCGCGGCCGTCACCGAAGGGAGGTCCGCGGTGGACCGGGGCACAACGTAGTAGGAAAGCAGTTGTATGCGAGCGTCTTCGTCATCCGGCTTCTGCGTGACGCGGGTCTCAAGCTTCTCGACGTCCTCCGCCGAAAGGCTGCTGCCCTTTTTGAGGAGGTCGTACCTGTTTCTTGCGTCACCAGGCTGTGCATGCAAGCACAACGTGAGCATCGCCGCGGCGATGATTCCCTGGCAAGCCTTCATAGAGCGATCAGTATACCCGGCGGCGGTGCCCGGCGAACGGACGGGTCGCGCAAGAACCGGTCACCGCGAGGCGGAATCGCCGATTGCCCTTCGGTCGAAGAGAGCGCGGATCCGGGGAAACGCTGCAATCAGACCGGATGAGACGACAGACTCACGCGGCGGGGGCCCCGGCAGGCAATTTCGGACTATGATTTCATGAATCACAAGA
>CAZZHN010000051.1:0-23229 GCA_964654065.1 uncultured Solibacteraceae bacterium | reverse complement strand
CCCTGATTGGGATAGACGACCTTGTCGCCGATCTGGAATGTCATACGGGGTCCCCCACAAACCACCGCTGTCCAAGCGCTGCTGCCAACGGATCGCAACAGACTCTAAGAATGGTACGCTCCGTCCCCCGTTCTGTCAAGAGATGCGCGCAACAGCGCCGCATCGCTGCCGGACCGCGCGGCAATCCGAGGCGGATGTGATATCGTTGCCCCAAGGAGTTCCTTCCATGCCCTCCAGAATCTGCGCCGGCCGCGCCATTGGGTCTGGTACTTTCCCGGTGATCACAATTCGCTTGATGGCGGCGGTTTTCCTGGCCGCCGGTTTGGTCGAGGCTGCCTCAGGTACGGCATACATCTCGAATTGCTGCAACTATCCCTCCACCGTCGCCATCCTCCAGGCGGCAACCCTGGTTCAGACCGGCCAGATCCAGGTGGGAACCGGTGCCTGGGATGCCGTGTTCACGCCGGACGGCGCCTACGCCTACATCAGCAACAACGTTTCGGGCTCTGTTTCGGTCGTTCAGACGTCAACCCAAACCGTGGTCTCCACCATTCCGCTCGGGTTCTCCGTGGAGTGGATGGCCATCCCTCCCGATGGCAAACAGGTTTTTGTGGAATCCTTCGATTCGGCCGACCTGGGTCACCTGGTAGCCATCGACACATCCACCAACACCGTCTCTCAAACAAAGAGCTTCCCTGCCCCGCTGACCAGCCCGATGGCCATTAGCCCCGATTCCACGAAGCTCTACCTTTGCTTCAGCACCGGCAACGGCTCCAACAGCCTCACGGTTTTCGATACCCAGAACCTGGCAGCGCTGGCAACCATACCGGTCTATGTGGCCGTGAGCGTGGCGCTGACTCCGGATGGCAAGTTTGCCTATGTCCCCAACTTCGGAAGCGCATCGAAATATAGTCCGAACGTCGCGGTTGTTGACACTGCGTCGAACACCGTGGTCGCGTCCATCCCATTGAACCCCAGGTTGACCCCCAGCTATCTTGCCGTGTCGCCGGACGGTTCCGTGGCGTACGTGGGGCAGTTTCAGTTCAAGACCGGCTCCCGGCCCGCGATCGCCGTGATCCGCACCAGCGATAACCGGCTGGTAGATTCCATTCTGCTGTCTCCGACAGCCGATCCGGGAAAGATCATCTTCTCTCCCGATGGAACCAAGGCCTACGTCACCGAGTACACGAGCTCGGCTATCGACGTCTTTGACGTTGCGAAGAATCAGTTGACTTCGACCCTGCCTCTCCTGGGAAGCGTCCATGGGCTGGCCATCAGCCCCGACGGAACAACCCTGCTGGCTCCCAATTCTGGATCTTCGCGAGCCTCCGCAGTCGACACCGCCAGCGGTTCCGTGCTGGCATCGATCCCCGTGGGAGACATGAGCGGCGGTTCGACCGCATTCCCAGAATTCGGCGGAGCCGCCGTCAGTCCTGATGGAACCCGCGCCTACTTCACGAATCTGTTTTCGGGGAACGTCACGGTGATCGAGACTGCGTCCAATACAGTGCTTGCCAGCGTTCCCTCCGGAGCCGGACCCGTCGGCATCGTGTTGTCGCCGGACGGATCCACCGCCTACGTGGCCGGCCAGAACCAGAACTCGGTTACCGTGATCAACACCAGCACCTTCGCGACTCAGGGGATCGCTTTGCCTCGCTTTGGCTATCCCACTTCGCTGGCCATCACTCCCGACGGCCGGTATGTCTACGTGGCGTCGGACAATATTCCGCCGGACTTCGGTTTTACCCTGAGCTACGTGTTCGTGATCGATACCAGCACGAATGCCGTGGTGCGCACCATTATTGCGCCGCACCCCGTGGGCATCACCATTTCGCCCGATGGCACGAAGGCCTACGTGGTGTGTGCCACCGCCAGCGCATCGCTGCTGACCATCTCCACCGCTTCCAACCAGATCACCGGCACCGTTGCACTCACCGGCGGCTTCGGCGGTTTTGATCCGACGACGGCCGGCATCGTGGTGACGCCCGATGGCTCGCGAGTTTTCGCCGATGACGGCGCCGACGGCACCGTTTGGGAAATCGACACAGCCACCAATCGGGTTCTCAGCGCCATCCCGGTGGGCACGTCCCCTGGCCAATTGGCCCTCACGCCGGATGGCACCGGGATATGGGCCGCCGACTATGCGGCCGCTGCGGTTTCCGTGATCGACGTCGCCAGTGGCGCCGTGGTCCGAACCGTCTCCTTGGGGAATCCGTCCTTCGGCGTGGCGTTCACTCCGCAGTAGCCGGCGGGCACTTCAGGCCGACGGGTTGCCCGGCCGCCAGAATGGCTCCGGCGCCGGAATGAATTCGATCGGAACCTCGGGAACGAGCGGCTTCAGCCACTCGGCACAATACTTCATGCCCGATTCCTCCGATACTACGTGGCCCATCACGATCAGCGCCTTCTTCTTGCCTGAGGCGATCGCGTCCTGCGCGTATTCCACCACTTCCCACTCACGCGCCTCTCCAACCACCAGCACGTCAACGTCGGCCCGGGCGAGTGAGTGAATACCAGGCGCGAGGCTGGCGTAGCCCCAGTTCGCGAGCACGCGGCTGACCGGCAGATTCGCGTCGCCCACCACGCGCATCGTCCGGATCTTCAGGCGCGACTCGATCGTCCTGGCGAACTGGCCGAGCGGCGTGCCCGGGAAGCGGAACATCATGGCTTCCTGGGGATCGGCGTTCTCTGTCCAGCCAAGCGCCTGGGCCATTCCCGTCGCGATGCCGTCGGGGCGTCGCATGTGCCAGTGGTCGTGGAAGCGGAACACCACCATATCGTGCTTGCGCAGAAAGTCGGTTTTGTACTGGTACGTGGCATCTTGGATCAGCGTATCGGTCGTGTCCTGGTGCGAGTAGAAAGTCGGCTCGTGCGTGATCACCATGTTCTTACCGGCCGCCGCAGCCCGTTCCACCACGTCGAGTGTCGCCATCATCGTGCTCGCGATTCCTTTGACGGGCGTCTCCGGGCCGCCGAAGATGATGCGGTCTACCGTCTCCGTCCGCCAGGCGACGCCGACGTTCGCCTGAATGCGTTCGATGACACGCGCCGCGGTCATCGCGACACCAGCGCTCTGCGAACGCGCCATGTCGACCGCTGCGAGACCTGCCGCGCCGATCATCAGCGCGCGCCGCGAAACGTCTGTGGTGTTCATGGCCGCGATTTTAACAGAGAGAGCACGGATTCTGCCGCCCTGCAGCTGCGCGCGGCCGGCAGCAGGAACCCACCGTGGCAGGGCACACTTCCAGGGCCTAGTCGCCGCTGGCCCAATCCTTCACCCGCCCGGCACGATAGCGGATCTCGGAAAACACCGTGCGGCAGCCCTCGCCGGAAGGCGATTGCGAGCCGAAGCCCACGCGCAACTTCGCCGGGCTCTCCCACGCCGAATCGGTCAGCGTGAACGCCCGGATCACCTGCCAGCTCCGGCCGTCTTTCGAAGCGTAGAAGACGAAGCCATGACCCAGGCGCGCAATCTGCAGGTACACCGCGTTCCCGTCGATCGGAATCGCGTTGGAATCGTCCGAAATACCGCGGGTCACCACCGATACGATGGTGGGCTGCTTCTTCGCTGAATACTCGAAACACAGCTTGGCCCAGTGCCTGTCATCGGCATGGATTACCAGCGTACCGGCGTCCCAGAACGACCGGAACCCCACGGTGACTTTCGCGTCCAGGACAAAATCGCCGGCGCTATCGAATAGCAGCCACGGTGCACCATGGGTAGCGGTGTCGCCGAGGGGAGATGTGAACCGGTCCGTCATCCGCGGAGCCACAATCTCCAGCGCGTCGTCTCCCTGTACCGAGAAACTCGCCGGACGCACGTTCCAGTGCAGCTCGGACGGGATCGCTTTCAGAGTCACGGGACCTGACTCTGCGCTAAACAGGCAGACGCCGCCCAGCGCTACTGCAAGAACCGGCAGTTTCCGATAAGACATGGTGAAGACGCAGGGTCACATGCGGCACTTCGGTTGTCAACATGGGCGAACCGGCGCAACCACGAGGCGCCAGGTGCCTCTATCCCTGCAGTTTCACGGGCTGCCCTTGATCCCCAGCTCTTCGGCGCGGGCCTGCATCGCCTTGACGCAGAAATCGATGTGTTCCTCGAGCGGCACGCCCAGTTCGGCCGCGCCGTCCATGATGTCCTGCCGGTTGACGGAGCGCGCGAACGCCTTGTCTTTCATCTTCTTCTTTACCGAGGCCACGTCTACTTCGAACACGCTGCGGTGCGGCTTGACGTAGGAAATCGCGGTGATAAAGCCGGCCAGTTCGTCACAGGCGAAAAGCGTTTTCTCCAGCGGCGAGGTGCGCGGCACTCCGGTGTGATTGGCGTGCGAGAGGATGGCGCGGCGGATCTTCTCGTCTACCCCGCGTTCCGCCAGCATCGGTTCCCCAAGCTGCGGATGCCCCTCCAGCGTAGGATGGATCTCCCAGTCGAAGTCATGCAAGAGCGCTGTGACCTGCCATTCCTGCTCGTCGCCGCCAAGCCGCTGGGCGTATGCCAGAACGCAGGCCTCCACCGCCAGAGCGTGTTTGCGCAGCCCTTCCGACTTGGTGAACTCGCAGAGGATACTCCAGGCCTGTTCCCGGTCGGTCATCGCACTCATCATATCCCGGGCGCGCCCCACTCCGCGCGCCGGGCCGCGCGAAAGCGCTCGCCGTCGCGTCTGCTCACCCGAATGGCCGTCAGGCCGCCCGGCGTGCAGAGGTCGAGCTCGATCAGGCCGGAATGCTGGCGCGGCCGGCGCACGACGCGCGAGACCGCCGGCGCAACCGGCTCTCGCGCCAGCGCCACATAGCTGTACTTCTCATCCTCGTATCCCAAGCCCGCGTCTTTAAGCCGCCGGTGCAGGGACGAGCGCTCCAGGCGCGCCGCGAAATGGCACCAGTCGGGATCGACCACCGGGCATGGGCCCCCCGCGGGGCACGGTGCAATCATGTGCGCTCCCGCCGCCAGCAACTCCGACCGCGCGGCACGGACCACGGCAAAACCACGCGGCGTTCCTGGCTCAATCAGGATCAGGGCCACCTTCGCGGCTTGCCACAATCGGGCCAAAGGCAGCCGCCCCATCTCGCCGGCCGAGTATGCCAGAATCACCAGGTCGTGCGGCTCCAGCGTGGCTGCGCGTTGCACATCCTCCACCAGCACGCGCGCCTCGGGCAGCCATTGGCGTGCCGCTTCCAGTAGCGCCCGGTCGCGATCCACCAGCGTCACCGCCGCCCCGCTGTATTCCTCCAGTGCCGCGAGCGACGCCGCTCCGGCGCCTGCGCCGATATCCAGCACGCTCGAAATCTGCCTGTCGCCCAGCAGCCTGTGCGTTTCCCCCAGCACAGCGCGCGCCGCGGCGTAGGTGGCAGGCATGCGGGTCGCCAGGTACGCTGCGGTGCGCTCGGCGGCTTCGATCCGCGGCGCCCCCGCCCCGGCACGATAAGCCTCGGACAGAGCTGAGGCTGCCATCCGCAGCGCCGCCAGGCTCATCTCCCCGGCGCGTTCTTCGATGGCCTCGCGGACGTGCCGCGGCAACTGCATCCTTCCATAATGACCGAAACGCCACGTGGCGTACCCCGGAGGACGTCGGGGCCGCTATGTACATATCAGCACGTCAATTGCGATAGCGCCGCACAAAAAACCCGGGCTTCCCCAAGCAGATCTTCCAAAGTGGATGGTTCTCCCGGATCTGCACGAAATAGACCGATTAGATCCATTGGATCCAAATTATAACTTGACACCATCTGCAACTACCTTAAGACTATAGGATGTACTGATCTCTCCGTAGCCGGGAGCGTCGAGGAGGCCGCGGGGTCTATGGTGACCCGTGAGCGACGCCCACAACCTTACAGGAATCTTAAATGAAGAATATTCTCTTAGTGAACCCGGATATTGAGTCGTTAGTGGCGCCGTTTGAAGCGATTACAAGACTGCCCACCCTCGACAAGAGAACTTTCATGACGCCCTTGGCGCTTTCAACGCTGGCGGCCTTAACCCCGGAAGACATCAATGTCGAGATCTGGGACGAAGCGGTGCAGGGGCGGGTTCATGAAGCCGCCAATCTGAAGCAGTACGATCTGGTCGGTGTGACCGGGTATGTGGCCCATTATCAAGGCGCTATCCGGGTGGCGCGGTTCTTTAAGCGGCAGGGGATACCGGTAGCGGGGGGCGGCCCGGCCGTTTCCGCCTCTCCGGAGCGTTATCGCGACGACATGGACGTGTTGTTCATCGGAGAGGCCGAGTACACCTGGCCGCAGTTTCTGGCCGACTGGCAGGCCGGAACCCATCAAAAAGAGTACCGGCAAGTGATCAAGCCGGACGTCACCCAGTCTCCTCTCCCCAATTGGAAGAGCCTCCACGGCACCCTGACGCACTACATGGTCGGAGGCGTGCAAACCACCCGTGGCTGTCCCTTCGACTGCGAATTCTGCGACGTGATTTTCCTGTATGGCCGGAAGCCGCGCCATAAAACAGTCGATCAGGTGCTGGCCGAAGTGACCGCTCTGGCGAAGACCGGCGAGATCGATGGAATCTTCTTTTGCGATGACAACTTCATCGGCAATCCGCACTACGCCAAGGACCTGTTGAAGGCGCTCATCCCGGTTAACAATTCGTTCGAAAAGCCGATCGCGTTTCATACCCAGGTCACACTCAACGTGGCCAAGGACGATGAACTGCTCGCACTGATGGCGGATGCCAATTTCGGCACGCTCTTTATCGGCATCGAGACTCCGAATAAAGCGGCGCTTCGCGAGACCAACAAGCCGACCAACTACAACACCGACATCGTCGCCGACGTTCACAAGATTCTCTCTTACGGCCTGGCGATCAAAGGCGGAATGATCGTCGGCTTCGACCATGACGACCTGGATATCTTCGATCAGCAGTTTGAGTTCATCCAGGAAGCCTGCATCCCGATTCCCGCCATCAACGTGTTGAAGATTCCGGTGGGCACCAAGCTCTGGTCCAGAATGCTGAAGGAGCGGCGGGTCATCGTGGCCCGCGATAACGCGACGCGGTACGTCGAGTCTATCCGCGCCCAGACCAACCTGATTCCGAAGCTGATGACCCGATCGCAATTGATGGCCGGATACCGCGATCTGCTGAAGAAAACGGACGATTGGGACAGCTTTGCCCAGCGCATTAAGGGGTTCGTGTCGCTCATCAAACGGCAGCCCCAGGTGCGGCCTATCGCCATCTCGGAGGACAGGTCCCGCGTCGTCCTCCAGCATCTCCGCGACACCGTCACTGATCCCAAGGCGGGGCCGGCGATTTTCGATATCCTGTCTCACACCCGCCAGGTGGCGCCGTTCATGCTGCGCAAGGTTGTCGGCCTGGTCCTGCAGCATTTGGGTGCCGCCGAAATGTCCGTTCACTTGCAGGCGGCGCTCGATAAACAGATCGCCATGGAAAATGCGATCCCGAGCTACGAACCGTATATCGACCGCCGGCCCATCTTGATTCCCGATGGGTTCGAGGCCGGATACAAGACAGTCTTTCCGTCCCTCTACCAGAAAGTGGTGGACCACCTCGCCGATCAGAGCCAGCTGCCGGAGGCTTTGATCGAGGTATTCACCGACTTCCTCACTCGCTGGGGTGAAGGTTTCACCCATATGGAAGATCACCACATCGTGGCTCTCAACGAGATTGCGGATCGAACCATCGCCCAAAGGAATGAGGAGCAGGCTACCTCGCGCGTGGTCCGTTTTGGAGAAGGTGTCTACGACGCGAAACAACTCATGAACCAGCTCCGCATCGAGGTGCTGAAGTCCGTCGAGCGCGATTTACGCGAGCACTACGGCTCGTCCGGCCCCTCAACTGGCGACCTGATTCCGATTTACGGAACCAAGATGGGCGAAGCCGGGGCATTGGGCGCCTAGACTGCAAGTCCTGACGTCCGCCAGTGGATCTACGAACCGACCGAACGGCAAACCAGTGGAAGTGATCGCCCCCATCACGGTCATCTTCCGCCTGACCCAACACTCACGTAACCCGTAGGGGCCGGGCATGCCCGGCCCGCGCGCCGCTCCTTCCACCCCCGCAGCGCGCGGAACTTCCAGCAGGCGAGTGGTGTCTATGGGGATAAGCGCGCAACTCGGAAGAGGCCTTCCGGCAAGCTGAACAGGTGATTCACGCCCTTCGGGGCACCGCGCCCGTGGTGCGTCTGCACGTGAGAAAGGAGCGACGACGATGTTCGAACAAGCGATTCTTGCCAATGAAAATGGCTCCAAGCGCGTCTGGAGCACCTGCGCCGGGCTGACCACGCAGGCGCTCCTTGTGTTTGCCGCCGCGCTGGCGCCAGTGATTTGGCCAGAGGTTTTACCGCGCGCGCAAATGCTCGTATCTTTGGTGGCGCCCGGCGCTCCGGCGCGTCCGGAACACAGCCAGCCGGTTCGTGCAACCGAGCATGTGGTGCGCGTCCGTCCATTCCTGGATAGGGACGGCATCCTGCGATTGCCGTCGGCGATTCCAGCGCATGCGCAGCATTTGGACGATCCTCCTGCCGCGTATGCCGGCCCGGCCGGGGTGGGCGTCGCGGGCGGGAGCGATGGGCCGCCCAACGGCCTGCTGGCGCAGATTCTGAACTTCCGTCCGGCGGCGCAGCCGCACCCGCAGGAGAAGCCAGTAGCGCCGGCCTCACCGGCACCGAGCCAGCTAATCCGGTTGCGCGGCGGCGATGTTCGCCTGGCTCACCCCATCTACCGCGTAGAACCGCGTTATCCGCAGATCGCCGTGAAGGCCCGTGTCTCGGGACCCGTCGAACTGGAAGGGATCATCGGCACCGATGGCCGGATTCGTGATTTGCACGCACTGAGCGGCAACCCGTTGCTGGTTCCCGCCGCGATCGAAGCCGTCCGCCAGTGGGTCTACGAACCCACCCTCCTCAACGGCAAACCGGTCGAAGTGATCGCCCCCATCACGGTCATCTTCCGCCTGACCCAATAATCACGTAACCCGTAAGGGCCGGGCATGCCCGGCCCGCGCGCAGCGCCTTTTCGCTAGCAGTCATCAGAAAACGGAGACTTTCGAGTTTTGGCTGGCCCGCCCATTTCCACGGCTAGGGCATTTTACGCCAAGCAGCGGCTGGCCAGACCCAAAGTCAGTTACCGATATCGCTACATTTCGTCCACAATTGTCCGGCAGACTGACCGTGACCGCTCGAACATCCGGGTCGTAACGCGTCCGAGGGCTGTCCGCGGATTGCGCGCACTCAGCGAAGCTGGGCGATGAATGCGCCTAACTCCCGCAGGACGTCCGCCTCATTAGAGAGGAAGATATAGGTCCTTGCCCCGCTCACCTCGACGACTCGCGCGCCCGGAACGCCCCGCCGGAGGGCATTCTCGTTGCGGGCGATCTCCGCCAGCGCGATTCCATAGCGAAAACCCATGGCGGCGCCCTGCTCGGCATTCTCGGGCCGGTAGCGCTTCAGTTGTTCCTCCAGCGGCGCCGGAAGGGCAAACAGGGCTAAAACCGGAACGCGAATGCGCGCGTAGTCGGCCGGCTGCAGCCCATGGAACAGCGCATCACGCACCTGCTTGGAAACGAGATATTGGCCAAGCGTCCCGTTCGGGCGGATCTCGTACAGCAGCCGCACCTCGGCTTCCGGTAATGCCATCCCGAGGCGCCTCCGCTGCGTCTCCCGGAACGCCTCCACCGAACTCAGGTCGGGCTGGGCCTCGCCTCGCAGGTCCGCTGGAAGCCACGACGGGTCGGGCTGGCCGGCGGCGGTAGTCATGGGGCCGAGGCTGGTATCCTCGGCCGAATCCAGATAGACCAATCCCGCCATCCGATCTGGATAGGAGGCTCCCAGCACGGTCAGATCCTGCCCGCCGAACGAATGTCCGGCCAGGATAGGCTTCTCGAGCTTCAGAGCATCCAGGACGTGCAGCACGTCTTCGGCGGATTCTCTGGCGGTGTAGCCGGTCGGTGGCCTGCTCGATGCCCCCAGCCCGCGCCGGGTGATTCCGTAAACGTGCGCATTCGCGGTCAGCTTGGGCGCGATATCGTCGAAGGCGTGGGCCGTCAAGTAACCCGCCAGGAAGACCAGAGGTCTTCCTGTTCCGCCCCAGTCGAGGACCTCCAGCCGCACGTCGCTGGCTACCGTCACGAATTGCGTCCGATGCGGGGAGGGATCACGGAACGGTGGCACATCTTGAGCGGCCGCAAGGGCGAGCGCCAGAGCTATGGTCAGGAAGACGAAGCGCCGGAGGTTCATGAGATGGCCCCGCCAAAGGCCATCGAGAATTGTACCCGGTCCCGCACCGGCACGCTATGCCCAGATTGGCCGGTCCGTTGACCTGCTCACTGGCCGCGTAGTCGCCAAACCGCCGATGTAAGCGTCCGGCCCACTCGGGACCTATCCGGAACTTGATCGGGCTACGGTCCGAGGCTGGGCAGGCGGATCAGCCACGCACAAATAGAGGCTAGCGGTCATCAGCAGGCGTAGATTTTGGGAGGTTTGCCGGGAGAGCCGCGTCGGCTTGGCGGAGTTTGAGGCGGAAGCAGTCAAGGCAGTTTTCCGGAGCGGGATGCGCGCAGCGCCTTTGCGCTCGACGCCCAACCGGCCGCCACCGTAGGTCTGCTACGATAAAAAATCCTGGCATCAATGCTCCGATTTGAAACCGCCGGCGAGTCCCACGGCGAGTGGCTGGTGGCCACGCTCACCGGACTCCCGGCAGGCATTCCCATTTCCCTCGACGCGGTCAACCGCGAGTTGTGGCGCCGCCAGCAGGGCTATGGCCGCGGCGGCCGCATGAAGATCGAGACCGATCGGGCCGAAATCGTCGCCGGCGTCCGGCATTCGCACACCATCGGATCGCCCGTCGCCATTCTCATTCGGAATAAGGACTGGGAAAACTGGACGCAGGCGCTGCCTGTGGAAGATATCGATGGGGCGGAAGACAAGCGCAAGCCCGTCACCCGGCCGCGTCCCGGCCACGCCGACCTGGCAGGCGCAATCAAGTACAACTTTCACGACGCGCGGTACATCCTGGAGCGCGCCAGCGCCCGTGAAACCGCGGCACGCGTGGCGGTGGGCGCCGTCGCCAAGGCCCTGCTCGGTGAATTCGGCATCACGGTGCTCAGCCACGTCATCGCCGTCGGCCGCGTGCGCATCGAACGCGCCGTGGAGTTTTCCGAGTTGATCGAGTTGAGCCGCCGCGATAGCGTCCTCCTCGGTTGCGTGGACGCCGCAGTCGAGGCCCGCATGAAGGAAGAGGTCGACGAAGCCTACCGCACCGGGGACACGGTTGGCGGTGTGTTTGAGGTGGTGGCCCACGGCCTCCCCACCGGTCTCGGCTCGCACATCACTTGGGATTCGCGGCTGGACGGCCGCCTCGCCCAGGCCGTCGTTTCCATGCAGGCCGTCAAGGGAGTCGAAATCGGATTCGCTGCTGCCGGCGCCGCCAGCTTTGGCTCCCAGGTGCAGGACACGATTCACTATCACCGCGAGAGCCACGCCTTCACGCGCGGCGCCAACCGCGCCGGCGGCTTGGAAGGCGGCATCACCAACGGCCAGGATGTGCTGGTGCGCGGCCTGCTCAAGCCGATTTCGACGCTGCGCCGGCCGCTGGAATCGGTTGACCTTGAGACCCGTGAGCCCGCCCTGGCAGCTTATGAGCGTTCCGACGTAGCCGTAGTGCCCGCCGCCGGCGTGATTGGCGAGGCCATGGTGTCCCTGGTCCTGGCCCAGGCGTTTTTGGAGAAGTTTGGCGGCGACTCGTTGGACGAGACCCGCCGCAATTTTCAAGGCTACATCGATCAGGTGCGAAACTACTAAGGATGGCGAACTTAGGCATGCTCGGAATCACAGAGGGCAAGCGAAAGCATGCCCCACCAACCCGGTGGGCGCCGTTGCTGGGGCACGCTTTAGCTTGCCCATTTCCGTCGTTTTATTTACTCAAACTATGGTCTACCCGATAGTCAAATTCGGCGATCCCGTGCTCGAGCGCGAAGCGGAAACCGTGACTGAGTTCGATACGCCGGACCTCAACCAATTTCTGGCCGATATGTTCGAGTCCATGTACGCGGCCAAGGGCGTCGGCCTGGCTGCGCCGCAAATCGGCTTTTCCCGGAAGATTTCCGTCATCGATGTCTCGAATGGCGAAAGGCCCGAGGACAAGCTGGTCCTCATCAACCCTACCATCGTCAAGGTGGAAGGCAAGCAGGTGGGCGAGGAGGGCTGCCTCAGTGTTCCCGGCTTTCGTGAGCAGGTGCGCCGCGCCAAGCGCGTCACCGTCCGCGCGCAGAATGCCAGGGGCGAGCCGTTCGAAATCACCGGCGAGGACCTGCTGGCGCGCGCCTTCCTGCATGAGACCGATCACCTGTACGGCCGGCTGTATATCAGCCACATCAGCGCGCTCAAACGCGACCTCATGAAGCGCAAAATCCGCAAAATGCAGCGCGCCGGCGAGTGGAGCTGAGCCGCCGCCATGCGCCTGGCCTTCCTCGGCACGCCCTCGTTCGCCGTGCCCACCCTGGAACGCCTGGTCGAGCGCGGCCATCAAGTGCTCGCGGCGGTCACCCAGCCCGACCGGCCCAAAGGGCGCGGCCAGGCGCTTGCGCCGCCGCCTGTTAAGGAGGCCGCGCTCCGCCTCGGTGTCCCTGTCTATCAACCGGAGCGCATCAAGCGGCCGGAGTCGGTCGCCTATCTGCGCAGCCTGGCGCCGGACGCCATGGTAGTGGTGGGCTACGGCCAGATCATTCCGCAATCGATCATCGATATTCCTCCGCTCGGCATCCTCAACGTGCACGCTTCGCTGTTGCCGCAGTACCGCGGTGCCGGCCCCATCCAGTGGGCCATCGTCAACGGGGAAACCACCACGGGCGTCACCATCTTGCAGATCGACGCTGGCCTGGATACGGGCCCGATGCTGCTCAAAGCCGAGACCGAAATCGGTTCCGATGAAACCGCGCCCGAGTTGGGCCGACGCCTGTCCGTGATAGGCGCGGACTTGCTGGTCGAAGCCCTGGATGCACTGGCAGCCGGCCGAATTGTGGCCACTCCCCAGGACAACAGCCGGGCCACTTACGCCCCGATTTTGAAGAAGGAAGACGGCCGCATCGACTGGCGCCGTTCTGCCGCTCAGATCCATAACCAGGTGCGCGGTATGCAGCCCTGGCCCGGTGCTGATTCGGTCTTTCGTGGGTCCGCCCTGCATATTTGGCGCGCTCGCCCAACCGATGGCGGCGCAACCCACCCGCCGGGCACGGCCGTTCGCACCCGGCCCCTGCTGGTGGCGTGCGGCGAAGGATCTCTCGAACTCGTCGAAGTGCAGATGGAGGGCCGCAAACGAATGTCCGCCTCGGATTTCGTCAACGGGCAACGATTAGTCGAGAATGAAGTCATAGGAGAAGTGCCCGTTTGAACCTGCCTCTGGGATATGCTTATTCGGCCGTGTACGCCGGGATACGGCAGGCCGAGCGCGATGATCTGGCGTTGATCGTTAGCGGCCTCGACGCCAACGCCGCCGCCATCTTCACCCGCAACCGCGTGCAGGCGGCGCCTGTCCGGCTCTGCCGCCGCCACCTGGCGTTATCCAAAGGCCGGGTGGGCGCCATTCTGATGAATGCCGGCAACGCCAACTGCGCGACGCGCACCGGCGAAGCCGTGGCACTCGCCACCGCGCGCGCTGCCGCCAGGATTCTGAAACTGCCGGTAGCCCAGGTGCTCACCGCATCCACAGGTGTCATCGGGGTGGAAATGGATGGCGGCAAGATCACTGCCGCCCTGCCGCGGCTGGTGCAAGGGCTTTCACCGGCGCGATTTGAAGACGCGGCGCGCGCCATTATGACCACGGACCTGGTCTCCAAGACGGCCTCCGCCGAAGCGCGTCTGCGGCGCGGCAGCGTGCGCGTGGCCGGCATGACCAAGGGCTCCGGCATGATCCAGCCGAACATGGCCACCACGCTCGGATTCGTGATGACCGACGCCCAGCTTCCCGCGGCCGCGCTGCGCGCGATGCTGAAGCGAGCGGCCGAAGCCAGCTATCACCGCCTATCGGTTGACGGCGATACCTCCACCAACGACACCCTCGTATTGCTCGCCAACGGCGCCTCCGGCGTCCGCCCGGATCCCATGGAACTGGCCCGCGTGGAAGAAAAGATTACGGGCGTCCTGCAGCATCTCGCCCAGGCCATCGCGCGCGATGGCGAAGGCGCCAGGAAGCTCGTCACCATTCAAGTCTCCGGCGCGCCCAGTGACGATGCCGCTGCGCGCCTGGCGCGCTCCATCGCCAATTCGCCGCTCGTCAAAACCGCGATCGCCGGCTCTGACCCCAACTGGGGCCGCATCCTGTCAGCCGCCGGTAACGCCGGCGTTGCATTCGACCCGGCCAAAGCCGACATCTGGATGCAGGGCGTCGCTGTCTGCCGTGGCGGCGTGGCCGCGCCGTTCTCCGAGGCGGAACTCAAGCAGAAGCTGGATGAGCCGGAATGCCAGATCCGCTTTTCCCTGCGCGGCAAGGCCAAGGGCGCAGCCAGTTTCTGGACGTGCGACCTCACCCACGGTTATATCCACATTAATGGCAGCTACCGGACGTGAGCCCATGCTGAAAACACCGCGCGCGCTCGTGTTGCTCGCATTGGTCTGGCCTGCGGCCGCGCAAACCACGCCTGCGGATCAGGAACAGGCCGCGCGCGAGTTGATCTCGAATGCCGGCCGTGCGCTGGCCGCGCGCCATGCGGCCGTGTTCCTGGAAGCACTCGACCGGCCGCTGGCCGATCAACTGCGCAAGCCGGTCGAAGCTCTACTGCAGCGCTACGACGTTCAGCCCTCCGTCGACTTCCTCTCCGTGACCGGCGACGGCCCCGGTGTCGCGGTTTCTTTCGACTGGAAACTGAGCCTGACCACTCGCGAAGGACAGCGGGCAGTCACCCATCGTGAGAAGCGCGCGGCATGCCGCGTGGAATGGCGCGCCGGCGCGCCGCGCATCACGTCGTTTGTCGGCGTCTTCAACGCGCCTGCGTTTCTCGCCCCACCCGATGTCGACGGCGCTTGGGACCTGCTGCAATCCGCCGCCCGCGCGCTCAGCCAGCCGGATTCTCCGTCTGCGGGCTTTCTGGCCGCATTCGATTCCAAGCTGCCCGCTTACGAAGTGCTGCGCAGTGGCGCCGAGACACTGGCAGCCCGGGGCGAGGTCGACTCCACCATTGGCCTCACCAGCAACGAAGGCACCGACACGGCGCGCACGATCGAAGTGGATTGGACGCTCGAGGTCGTCAACAGCGAATCCCGCATCCGCATCACCCAGCGCGAGGCGCAGTTGACTTTCAAAATCGAGCGCCGCGGCAAACGCTGGGTCATCGTGTCCGTTACGCCGCTGGAGTTCTTCCAACCGTAGGGGCCGGGCATGCCCGGCCAAGTGTTCCGCGGCACACGACCTCTAGCGCACGTCGTCGGCACTCCTGCCGACGCCCGGTAGGACAGACGATCGGGTTTCATCGTCTGTCTCGGCCTGTGCTTCAAACGCCATGACAGACCACAAACCCCGATGGTCTGTCCTACTTCAGAACTCCTGCAGCAGTTCCAACATCCTTCTGTCGAGCTTGTGGCCGTGCCAGTTTTCGTACGTCACGTCGCTGCGGTTGCTGTCGAGCACGCCGAAAGAGCCGCGAAAGCACCATAACGCCCAGCCCCAGTTGGCGGCCTTCCAAAGAGACAGAAAGTCTCGCATCCAGCTCAGCGTTACCGCGTGTGGAGTGTGGTTCCAACAACCCCACTCACCCACAAACACGTTCGCGCCGTGAGCGGCGATTTTCTGGTAGGGCTGGATGCACCAGCGTTCCAGCATCGCCCGGTTCCACTCAACGGTGGCCGAGACGCGCATCGGCCACGTTGGCAGCTGCCGCGGCGTGCCCGCCCAGGGCGCCAGGTAGTGCGAAAGAGCGAACGGCGCATAGCCGCGCGTCGCCTGCACCGAGTTGGGAATGCCGGCCAGCTCGTCTACCGGCAGGATCGCCTCGCCAAACAGCCCATCGATCACCACCAGGCGCTCCGGATCGGCGTGCCGGATGGCGTCCACGCCGGCGCGAATCACCTTCTCATATTGGGCCGCCGTGCAGCGGTTGGGTTCGTTGAGCAGATTGAAGCTAAGTTGCCCGCTCGAAATGCCGCGGTAGCGCTCGGCGAAGCGGCCCCAGTAGAAACAGAAAATGTCCAGCGCGTGCGGGTCGGTCCACAGGTTCCAAGGTTCGGCAAGCAGCCCGCCGTTGATGGAATAACCAGGCGCCCGGTGAAAATTCAGGCACACGTGGACGCCATACTGCCGGCCCCAGTGCACCGCCTGGTCGATTTCGCGCAGCGTACTCTCCGCCATCCGGAACGGATCCTTCGGGTCGGCCCAGCAGCGGTAGGACATCGGGAGACGGGCGAAGTTGAAGCCCCACTGCGCCATCCATTCAAAATCCGTTTCGACGAACGGTTCGTTGTGCCGCCCCCACTCCGGGTCGAGGGCTGCCCATTCCTCCGGCGCCGCGGTAAACTTCTCCTGCAGGTTGAAGCCGCGCCATTTTGCCGGCGCCTCGGTCGCCCGCCTGCAGCCATCCAGCGCCGTTAGCGCCGCCAGCTTTGCAAATGCGCGCCGGCTGATCGCTGCGCGGGAATCCACCTGGGCCACGTCGCTTATTCTAGCCAATCGTCCGATCAGGCGACGCAAGCCGGCCGTGTCATCTGCGAACGCCGTCCCATCGCGCGACGGGTCGTCCCGGAACCGGACACCCGGCGGCCCAGGAGGGCGCTGTGTTAAAAAGGCTTGTGAAGGGCACGTGACGTGCAGCCGTATCATCCTCAGTGCGTACCTTAGCCATGAATGCTCTCGAAACCGTGGCTGCCCTGCCTGCCGATTTTCGGGTGCTGGTGTGCGATGACCAGCCGGATGTGTGCGAGGCGCTGCGGCTGCTATTGAAAAGCCAGGGCTGGCAGGCGGTGACGGTGGAATCCCCGGCAGCCCTGCTGGACCGGGTGCGCGGCGAGGTCTTCGACCTGGTGCTGCTGGACTTGAACTATGCGCGCGACACCACATCCGGCGCGGAAGGAATGGATTTGCTGGCGAGCCTCGAGGCTCAGGGCAATACCGCCCCGGTAATGGTGATGACGGCCTGGAGCAGTTTCGATCTGGCCGTGGAGGCGATGCGGCGCGGCGCGTGTGATTTCATCCAGAAGCCTTGGGAAAACCAGCGTCTGATTGCAGCCATTCGCAAGCAGGCCGATTCGGGCCGGCGGCGGAAATCGGAGCTCGAAATCGCCGCTGCCGTGCAGCAAAAGCTGTTCCCCGTTGAGGCGCCCGGGCTGAAGACGATCGAGTGCACGGCCCAATGCCTGGCGGCGCGTGAAGTGGGCGGCGACTATTACGACTTTCTGCCGGCCGGCGACGAACACGAAGTGTTTCTGCTGGGTGACGTGTCGGGCAAGGGCGTCCCGGCGGCTTTGCTGATGGCCAACCTGCAGGCCGCTTTCCGCAGCCAGGCACAGGCGGCGCTGCGCGCGCCCGCCGCACTGCTGGAAGGCATCAATCGTCATTTCTTCCAGTCCACCGCCGCAGAGCGCTTCGCGACCTTGTTTTACGGGCTCTATGACGACCGATCGCGCCAGCTGCGATATGTCAATTGTGCCCACAATGCACCGCTCCTGCTGCGGTCCACCGGGGCCCTGGAGCGCCTCGACGCCACCGCGCTGATGCTGGGCGCCTTCGCTGAGTGGAGCTGCACCGTGGCCGAAGTGTCGCTCGAACCTGGCGATTCGCTCGTGATCTATTCCGACGGCGTGACCGAGGCCGCCTCGACTTCCGGCGATGAATTCGGCGAAGAGCGCCTGGAGCGCGTGTTGCGAAGCCGGCAGGGACAGCCGGCCTCACAGGTGGTGGATGCGATCCTCGATGCAGTGGCCACGTTTAGCAGCGGACCCCGCGGCGACGATGTCACCGTGATGGCCTTACGCGGGCTGTGAGGTGTTGAGCCGTCCACCGGCCGGCGAAATCGGGCAGAATCTGCCGAAAAACGGGCCTTAAGCCTTTTGTTTCCGGTAAACTTTGGGCAGACTCTGCCCAAATCCGCCGGCGCGCTCCGCCGCGGTTTGACTTGACTCCTCGGCCCGCGCTATCGTGCAATAAGCCATTCTCTCCGCAGGGCGCGGTAGCCAAGTGGTAAGGCAAAGGTCTGCAAAACCTTTATTCGTCGGTTCGATCCCGACCCGCGCCTCCAACTCAAAACAAATACAAATAGTCTAAATTCAGTAATTTGAGGCATCCCATAGACGCTTCCCGATTGTTCTTCTGATTTCCCTATTTCTCCCCCATTTTGCCCGGTAGAAACGGGGCAAGCGCCGGGCGCCAAGTGGTAAACTCCGCGGTATGAAGCGCTCTCATTGCGGCTGAGAGATCAGCGAAGCGGTCGAGGAACCGGCCGCGGGGAAGCCGCGAGCACTACCAAGGACGTGAGCGCCGCCAGCCTGGCCGAGAATGGAACCGACGAACTAAATCAGGAGAGAGAATCATGTCGAAACAAACGATTGCTCTATTGATCGCAGCCAGCTTTGGTTGGCCTGCATGGACACAATCCGCAGCCGGTTGGCAAACGTTGACGGACCGCCGGCAACTCTGCGAGGCAAAATCTCCGCAGGGCTGGGAGAAGGTCTTGATGGGACCCAAGAGCGACACAGCGGCAATTGCCCGAGTAGTACCCCAGATACATAGCGACGGCTCGTCATTCGAGTTTAACTTTGCCAAATCCGCGGGAGGGAAACCGTCCCAGGTTTTCGAAGATAGCCCGACCCGTTACTGGATTGCCTTCGATCCCAAAACCGGATCCATCGGGAACGGCGAACGGCTCTACCGCTATCTCTGGTACGTCGCGATTCCATCCAAGCCAGTCTGCTCCGTGCTGATTTTCTTCGATGACCCGGCGCTGACCGAGCAGGCAAAGCTAATCGTCAAGTCTCTTAAAGGAACCAAGTAAAAACATCGGAAGAAATACCCGTTTTGACCCCACGTCCGTATTCTTCCAGCGAGAGGGGGCTCCTCCCAGTTTGGCGCTGCCGCAGGCGCTTTTGCGGCGCTCGACGGGACGCGGAGGCTTCGCGCAGCCGTCCGTTCTGAGCTAATCGGCAACAGACAAAGCTATACATCTCACGTTGCTACTCAACCCGCTTGGCGCTGTGATCGCCATTCTGGTGCAGAATGATTTCCGTGGCGCGTCCGACCCGCGCCTCCAACTCAAAACAAATACAAATAGTCTAAATTCAGTAATTTGAGGCATCCCATAGACGCTTCCCGATTGTTCTTCTGATTTCCCTATTTCTCCCCCATTTTGCCCGGTAGAAACGGGGCAAGCGCCGGGCGCTAAGTGGTAAACTCCGCGTTATGAAGTGCCCTCATTGCGGCTGAGAGATCAGCGAAGCGGTCGAGAAACCGGCCGCAGGAAGCCGCGAGCACCTAGTTGCTTGGCTCAAGACGTGGAGGCAGGAGAACAGACTGGGAAGTTCGGGGAGGCCGCTATCGAATCGCAGCCTCTCTCAACTCCAGAAAATGTACGAGCAAGCGCAAATGGGAAAACAATATCGGGCCGGGCGTCGGCGGGGGCGATCGTCGAGGAAGCGTAGCTGAGGAGTAAAGTGTGACGCCGGAACAAAGCGCGCCATGACCCCTCTTTTCGACAGCGAGTCGTTGCCGCCCTACCATGAACGGCTGGAAGAAGGCGCCGTTATCTTGCGCGGCTTCGCCACTTCAGAGGCGCCCGCACTGCTCGAACAAGTGGCGCGGATCGCGCAGGTAGCGCCGTTCCGACACTTGGTCACGCCCGGCGGCTACACCATGTCCGTCGCGATGACCAATTGCGGCCGCGTAGGCTGGGTATCCGACCGCGCCGGCTATCGCTACGACCCCGCGGACCCTGAAACCGGAGTGCCTTGGCCCACGATGCCCGGAGAGTTGCTGGACCTCGCCGTGCGCGCCGCCGCCGAGGCCGGCTTCGCGCACTACGATCCTGATGCCTGCCTGATCAACCGCTACATCGCAGGGGCCAAACTCGGCCTACATCAAGACCGTGACGAAAAGGATGCCTGGGCTCCGATCGTTTCCGTCTCGATCGGCCTGCCTGCCGTGTTCCTTTGGGGCGGCAAGCGCCGCTCCGATCCGGTGCGCCGCCTACGCCTCGACAACGGCGACGTTGCAGTGTGGGGCGGTCCCGCACGTTTCGTCCATCACGGCGTCGCTCCGCTCAAATGCGGGCAGCACCCGCTGACAGGCAACATTCGCATGAATCTCACGTTCCGAAAAGTGTTCTGACCTCGGGTGGCGGCGCTTACTTCGCCGGGGAGTCGGATCCAGCGGAGTCGGGCAGGATATGAAGTGTGTGCAGCCACATCTCCACGCTTAAGGGCCACGTCGTGACCGAGAGTCGGGTGCGCCGCAAGCCGTAGCCGTGTCCGCCCTCGGCATAAATGTGCAGTTCCGCGGGAACCTTCGCATTCTTTAGCGCGAGGAAATAGACCACAGCGTTTTCGACATGGACCGGATCGTCCTCGGCCTGAACGATAAACGAAGGTGGAGTCTGGCCGGTCACGTGAATGTCGGCATTGGGAGCGAAGTTCTTCTCCGCGAGCGCCAGATAGCCCGGATAGACGATCACGGCGAAGTCGGGACGGCAGCTTAGACCATCCGCGGCGTCAATCGGATCGTAGAGTCGTTGATCAACGTGAGTACTGAGCGCGGCGGCAAGGTGGGCTCCGGCGGAAAAGCCAAGGACCCCGATTCGGTGCGGATCAATGTGCCACTCGCCGGCACGAGATCGAACGACCCCCAGAGCGCGCTGCGCATCCTGCAGTGCGGCGGAAGACTTCGGGTAAGGCCCGGAGTCGGGCACGCGGTATTTCACCAGGATGCAAGCGATGCCTGCGGAGTTGAGCCAGTCGCACACCTCTGTCCCTTCGAGGTCAATGGCCAGGATGCGGTAGCCGCCCCCCGGAAAGACAACCACGCCCGCGCCCGTGTTCTTTTCCCGTGGAGTGTAGAGCGTGAGCGTGGGATTTGAAACGTTGCCGAGACGGATGATCGGCTTACCCGCAATGAGGTTGTCTTTCGCAGTTGTCGTATCGACCTCCGGCACCGGATTCGGCGGGGCACCCGGCGCCCCACTTGGCCAGAGAGGCAAGGTCAGATGCCCGGGATCAGGCTGCCAGGCAGGTTTTTGGGCGAACAAACTGGCGGAGCCACCGACAAGGGTGGCGAGAATAAGCAGACATTTGTGAGTGATCACGACCATTTGGATTCGCTTCCCAAGCAATGATCGCAGGACCGGGGGACATGTCGCAAGGTTCGTTGTCTCGCTCTTGCCGGGTGTGCAGAAATCTTTAGCTTTCTGCACATCGACATGCGCTCGTCATTTTCCTTTCGACCGGCCGAGGCGCTGAGAGCGTGTCTCGTTAATGATCCCGCCATGAAGGCGACTTCCCGGGGTATATCGCAGCGAGCGCCGGGAGACGCCCGCCGACAGTCGCCGTCGAACACGGCACCCGGTCCCGCTCGATTGATGCGGAGGCCGCCAATCCGATAAGGTTGTCTTGGAGTTGCGGCTTGGACGTTCATTTGATCGACGGCACATACGAGTTGTTCCGGCATTATTACGCCTTGCCATCCGCGCAGGATCAGGACGGTCGCGAGGTCGCTGCGGTGCGGGGCGTACTCAGGTCTGTTCTGGGCATGATTCACGGCGGTGCCACGCACCTTGCCGTCGCGACGGATCACGTCATCGAGTCGTTCCGCAATCGGCTATGGCCAGGCTACAAGACCGGCGAAGGGATCGAACCGGACCTGCTGGCCCAGTTCGAGCTACTTGAAGAAGTCCTCACGTCGGCAGGCATCGTCGTCTGGCCCATGGTGGAGTTTGAGGCGGACGATGCGCTGGCAGCAGCGGCGGCGAATGCGGCGCAGGACGCGCGTGTCGAGCACGTGATTATCTGTACGCCCGACAAGGATCTCGCCCAATGCGTGCGCGGCACGCGCATCGTGCAGTTAAATCGTCGGACGCGCGTTACGCTCGATGAGGCCGCCATCGTCAGGAAGTTTGGTGTCCCGCCGGCTTCGATTCCCGATTACCTAGCGCTAGTGGGCGACGCAGCAGACGGCTACCCCGGACTACCAGGCTGGGGAGCGAAATCGTCGGCTGCCGTTCTCGCCAAATACCTCCACCTTGAAGCCATTCCCGCGGACTGGCGCGAGTGGGGCGTGAATGCCTCCAGCGCGAGTGCCCTCGCGCAAACCCTCTCTATCGAGCGCGACAGTGCATTGCTATTTCGAATGCTCGCAACCTTACGGACCGACATCGAACTGTTCGGAAATGTCGACGAACTACAATGGCAAGGCCCTGCGCCTGGCTTTGACACCTTGGGGATACAACTCGACGCTGCGATCACCGGAACCAAGCAGCACGCGGGCCGCCGGTCCCCAGCTCGTTCCGATCCTAAATCGAAGCGATAGTTGGCCCCGCTGAGAAGTTGATTGGCCGTTGCCCCCCGCGGCGAGCGCGCTCGTCACGCTCTTGAATTGCATCGTGTCCCCTGCGCCGGGCCGCCGCATTCGCCTTCATCGCGTCGAAATGTTCCTTCGAGAACGAAGGCGCCATCGAAGTGAATCGCATGAACACGCTGCGTCAGAAGCAGCGAGTGGTTGGCGACTTCACTAATCGGCTGCCATGGGGAGCTTGGCGCCGCTCGCTTGAAACCAGCTTTAGGAGGCGCTCAGCGCTTGCTGGCGGTGGCGAAGTCGTTGCTGCCAGAAACAGCGGGGCCGTAACTCCAGTCATGCTGGCGGGGCGCCTGGGCTTATGGTAATGTCGATCATCTAATTCATGGGGACAGTGAGCGGGGCCCATTTAAACCCGGCGGTTACCTTGGCTTTCGCGCTTCGCCGGAACTTCCCGTGGAACCGAGTGCCGGGACCTGACTGCGGCGCAAGGTGCACCTGGCGCTGCTGATTCAACTGACGCCCAGAAGGCAGCAGAGAAATGAATATTCATAAGGCGACGCAGAGCTACGAAAGCTGGATGCGCAGTTGTACGGCCGTCATCGAAGCCCACCTGCGATTGAAGCACAAGCAAATGAGAGAAAGCCCGTTCCTCTTTTTCCGCGGGACGTTTTACCGTTGGGTTCAACTTTGGCCGGACGTATGCGCCAGTCTGCGCGATGCCCCCAAAGTATTGGCAGTAGGAGATCTCCATGTCGGCAGTTTTGGAACCTGGCGCGACACGGAGGG
>CAZZHN010000050.1:0-23379 GCA_964654065.1 uncultured Solibacteraceae bacterium | reverse complement strand
CCAACGACGAATTCACCGAGTCGCTGATTACCAACGACGAGGTGCTGGCGGTCGATCAGACCGGCTCGCATGGCGGGGCCCTGGCGGAAGGCGGCGATAGCGTGATCTGGGCGGCTGACGCGCCCGGCGGCGCGAAGTATTTCGCTGTTTTCAACGTGGGCGATCGCGCCCCGATCGACATCCGCGTGGACTGGCAGGCCCTCGGCATGGCGGCCGATTGCACGCTCCGCGACCTCTGGCAGCACGCCGACGTAGGCAGGATTCACGGCGGGTACACCTTCCACATCGCGCCGCACGCATCCGGACTCTACAAATTGACAAGGTAGGACAGACCATCGCTTTTTCGTGGTCTGTTCATCTTTCGAGCTGTTTCGTGGCCGACGGCGACAGACGACAAAAGACGATCGTCTGTCCTACCTCATCGCCCGCATGGATCGGCCGCGGCACTGTTCCGGCGGCGAAGACCGCCGGCGCTACCAAGGCGGACAGCGCTGCTTTCTCGCTACGATAGAAACACCATGGCAGGGCGCAAGCAGGGCAGACACCCTTACCCGGTTTTCCAGCTGCAATCCTGGGAAGCGTTCTTAAGGCTCATCACCAAGCCGCCGTACTCGCACTGGGCATTCCGCGGGGAGCGCAACGAGCGTGGGCCGCTTTACAGCTCGCTGTCTCTTTACCTGCAGAATTTTGGCGTGGCGCCGAAGGCGTGGCCGCTGCAGGAGGAGCGCATTCTGCGCATCTTCAAGCGCAAGGCCCACCAGTTTCTGACACGGCCTCCGGAGTGGGACGACGATTTCGAGTGGCTCGCCCTCATGCAGCACCACGGCGCGCCGACGCGGCTGATCGATTTCACCTGGTCGCCCTACGTCGCGGCCTTTTTCGCTTTGGAACACGCGCTCGCCGAGGGAGCGGTCTGGGCCATGAACCCGGCGCGCATAGACAGCAGCCGGGCCCGGAAGCCAGTGCGCACGGATCCGCGCGGCAAGGGCAGCTTCCGGCGCTACTTCCTCAAGGGCCACCACCGGTTCATCTGGATGGGCGAGCCCCACACCATGAACCGGCGCCTGATCGCGCAGTCAGGCACCTTCGCGGTGCCCGGCGTGCTGGACATGCCCTTGGACCGCATTCTGAGCGATACCGACCAGGAGAACATTCTGGCCAAGTTCGTTCTCGCCCGCCCGGTGCGCGACGTAGCCCTGCGCGAGTTGTACCGCATGAACATCACCTACGCGACCCTGTTTCCGGACCTTGATGGGTTGGCGAAATCAATGGGTTACGAATTGGAATTCCACTGGGGCTACAACCCGCGCACGATGGAACGCTACGACACATAACGGACTGCATCGCTGCTGGCTCAGCTCCTTTGGGCGTAACTGTCTGGTGACACGCGGTCGCCCATCGGCGGCGCCCGGCCCTTTACCAGCCACCGGTCAACGTAAGCCGAGAAACTTCGTCCGTCCGGCGTAGGGCGCTCAATTTTGGCAATGGAATCATCGGCTTGAGGACCGCTTCGTGCATCCCAACCGGGCGGCCCGGGAGGGAGCTTGCGGGGATGCTAAGCTAATCAAAAGATGACTGTAGACGAAATACGAGAGCTGATCCAGCTGGCGTCGGAAACGGGGATCGCGGAACTGGAAGTACAGCGCGGCGATAACCGCGTGCGCATTCGCCGCGCGGCGTTCGCGCCGCAGGAAATCGTGCTGGCGCCGCCAACCTATGCGGCTGCCGGGCCGGTCCATGCGGTGCCGCATTCTGCGCCTTCGATGGCGTCTCCCTCGCCCGCGGCTCAGGCGGAATCGCCGGCTGCCAAGGGGGAGAAGCCGGCTGATGCCAACCTTACCTTGGTGAAATCGCCCATCGTCGGCACTTTTTATGAGTGTCCGTCGCCAGGCGCGCCGCCTTTCGTCCGGCTGGGCGAGAAAGTGCAGCCGGGCAAAGTGCTGTGCATCATCGAATCCATGAAGCTGATGAACGAGATCGAATGCGAGACCTCGGGCATCGTGGAGAGCAGGCTGGTGATGAACGGGCAGCCGGTGGAGTACGGGGAGGCGTTGTTTGCCATCCGTACCGTTTAAGAAAATCCTCATCGCCAACCGCGGCGAAATTGCGGTTCGAGTCATCACGGCGTGCAAGGAGCTGGGCATTCACACGGTGGCCGTGTATTCGGAGGCGGACCGCTACAGCTCGCACGTGCGCTATGCCGACCAGTCGATCTGCATCGGCCCGGCCAAGAGCGCGCTGAGCTACCTGAACGTCGCGGCAATCATCAGCGCCGCCGAAATCACCAACGCAGATGCCATCCATCCCGGTTACGGTTTCCTCAGCGAAAACGCCGGGTTCGCCGAGGTGTGCGAAACGTCGGGGATCAAGTTCATCGGGCCCAAAGCTGACGTGATCCGGCTGATGGGCGTGAAGGAGCAGGCGCGGGCGTTCATGCGCGAGATGGGGGTTCCGGTCCTGCCCGGTTCGCCGGGCGTGCTGACGAGCCCGGAGGAGGCGCTGGGGCTCGCGGAGAAGATCGGGTATCCGGTCATTCTGAAGGCTTCAGCGGGCGGCGGCGGGCGCGGCATGCGGGTCGTGAACCACGCCAAGGATCTGCCCGGCCTGTTCGCGCAGGCGCAGCAGGAAGCGGGCGCCGCGTTCAGTTCGGCCGACGTGTATCTGGAAAAGTTCATCGCCGCGCCGCGGCACATCGAGTTTCAGCTTCTGGCCGACGAACACGGCAACGTGGAAATCCTTGGCGAGCGCGAGTGCAGCATTCAGCGCCGCCACCAGAAATTGTTGGAGGAATCGCCTTCGCCGGTGGTGACCGACGCGCAGCGCGCGGAGATCTCCACGGCACTGCGCAAGGCTACGAAGTCGGCGGGCTACACCAACGCGGGCACGGTTGAGTTCCTGATGGACGAAACGGGCAAGCTGTACTTCATTGAAGTGAATGCTCGCGTCCAGGTGGAGCACCCGGTGACCGAGTTCGTGACCGGAGTCGATATTGTAAAAAGCCAGATCCGGATCGCGCAAAGCGAAACGCTGCCACAGATCCTGTGCGGCCCGGTGCAGTTGCGCGGGCACGCGATTGAGTGCCGCATCAATGCGGAAAACCCGGACACGTTCACGCCCTCTCCCGGCCGCATCACAGGGTTCCACCTTCCAGGCGGCATCGGCGTGCGCGTGGATACGTGGGCTTACACCGACTGCGTGATTCCGCCCTATTACGATTCGCTGGTCGCCAAGCTGATCGTCTACGGCAACGACCGCGCCGAGGCCATCCAGCGCATGCGCCGCGCGCTCGAAATGTTCGTGGTGGAGGGAATTCATACTTCGATTCCCCTGCACCAGAAAATCCTGGCGGATCCGGATTTCCAGGCCGGGCAGTTCGACACTACCTTCATCAACCGCTTCATGCCCGCCGTCAAGACGGCCAAGCAGGGATAAGACGTTCGTTTTGTGGGGCAGCTTGGCAAGCTGCCTCCGATTGGCAATCGCGTGGTTGCCAATCGCCGCGCAGGTAGTTAACCTGCCTCGCAACGCAACGCGGCCGCAGGGCTACGGCTGTGCAGCGCCCGCCTTTACGCGGTGTTTTCGCGAGAGTGCGCGGTTCAAATCCGGCGAGAACTCCTTGATGATATTGCCGGCCATGTCGACACCGATCTGGATGCCCAGCTTCGATATGGCGTCGGACGCGGTTCGGCCAGTCGGATAATATGCATTCGCAATCGCCACCGCTGTCGAGTTGCCGACAACCTCCGAAAAATTGAATTGCATGCCGCCTGAATCTTTGTGGGTCCAGAAAATCTGTCCCGCGGCGTATCCGAGCCTGGACCATGCGCTGCCCGTGCCGCGCCGAAAATACCGCGGGTCCTGGCGAAAGATGATGGGGTAGATGGCTTCGGTCATAAGTCCGCATAAGACGCCGCGAAACATTGCGAATATGCCCGCACGCCGTCTTCGAATGTCGGGTTCGCCCTGGTCAACTGGGCCAGCCCGCCGAACAAGGCGCTTTCCACGAAAGTTCCCCGATCGAAAGAGTCTTGACTGGCGATCTTGAATTTCTCCTGACGTGTGAGGGGCTTGTAATCTTTCAAGCTCGGAGAACTACGGTAGTTCGGAATGATCCAAAAAATACGCTTCGGCCCCGGCTCTACCGAGTCGTCCTGGGAGGCGTCACGCCGCTTCTGGAGTGCTGCCGGTCCAGCGGCGTCCCCGGGAACTGCCGGCGGCGTCTGGGCGCAACTCTGGCCCGCGACGATCAGGGCAGATGCGGCGATTGAGCAGAACCGCAAGTCCATGGTGCTGGTGACGCCGGCTCCGCTTCCACGGTTCCGGCGTTCCGCTGGGGCAGTTGGTTATACGGGACTATTGAGTACTCAGGCGAACGGATGGCACGCCGCCCTGCCTGCCGCATCTGCTGCTGCCGGCGTGAGATCGATGAGTGGCTGGAAATCGGGTGGTGCGGATGAGAGGACTTGAACCTCCACGGAGTTGCCCCCACTAGAACCTGAATCTAGCGCGTCTGCCAATTCCGCCACATCCGCACATGGGCGGGAACCTTCATTTTTCCAGACCGCGCGCGCGGAGTCAACTTGGGCCGCCGGGCAAAGCCGCGCGACCCACCCGTGGGATCGCAGTGCCGCTCCGTGATGGCAAGGAAGTGGCACTGCGTCGCCTGCCCGATTCGTTATTCGCCGAATTCGAGCGTGGTGGCGGAACCGCCCAGTTTGATCGACTTCAACACTTCGGAGCCATTCTCATTGACTGTTCCGACTGCGGTCACCTCATGCTTGGGCCCGCTGTTATCCAGCTTTACGGGCGCAGTGAAGCTCTTGCCGGAGCTGGCGGAGGTGAAGATAGCTGTATCGCCCTTTACCTTCACCGAATAGGCGCCGGGCTTGAGCTCGACGCTACCGGCTTTCACCGGCGCGTTCAGAATAATGTCATAGGATTTTGCACTGGCGATGGTAAGGTTCGCCAGCGCCAGGACGGCAACGCACAACAAAGACTTCGTGGTCATTCAGATCTCCTGTCGTAACGGATAGGATTGGTGTTGTCGAGCCGAAGCGGGCCTCTGCGGGCCACTACCTTGCGATTCGTTTTCGTCCGGCTCGTAGTTATGAGACGCTGACCGGCTTGAAAAGGTTAGCGGTGGCGCCCGACTGTTTTTGTTGATCTGCCCGTCGAGCTCGGTGGGCGCGCCGCCCGAGCCCGCGACGGCGCTCGATTCGGTTATGGTGGGGATAGCCGATGTATCGAGCCATACTGTTGGACCTGGGCAAGGTCCTGATCCACTTCGATTTTTCTGCCGGGTATGGCGCGCTGGAAAAGCTGTGTCCCTATCCGGCGGCTGAGATTCGGCGCCGCATCGGTGCCACTGACCTGGCTGCGCGTTTTGAGACCGGGCTGATCGAGCCGCGGGATTTTCACGCCAAGCTCTGCGCGCTGCTGGAACTGCATGTAGAGTTCCAGCGCTTCTGCGACATCTGGAACTCCATCTTCTCCGACGTGCTCATCCCGGAAAGCATGGTTGCGGGCCTGGCGCATCGTTACCGGCTGGTTCTGGTCTCCAACACCAATCCGATTCACTTTGAAATGGTGGAGCAGAGGTATCCGGTGCTCCGGCATTTCCACCACAGGGTGCTATCCTACCAGATCAAAGCCATGAAGCCGCGTCCCGAGATCTTCCAGGAGGCCGTGCGCCTGGCGGGTTGCCGCGCGGAGGAGTGTTTCTATACCGATGACATTCCGGCCTTCACCGAAGCCGCCCGAAAGTTGGGTATCGATGCGGTTACGTTCGAATCCGCAGCGCAGCTCAGGGCGGAGATGTGCCAGCGCGGCATCGCCTGGTAGCGGCGAGTCGGCACACCGCCAAACGCAGACCACGGCCCTGGGCCTCACGGCCTGAACCGTTTTGGAGGCGGCTTAGATGGCGCGGGCCTTGCGCGCCGAGGCGGAAGTCTCGGATTTCACCGGCTTACGCTCCGCGATTGTCCCCAAGCGCTTCACCTGGTCGGTGACGCACACCAGGAACATCGGCTGGCGCGCGTTCTTGAACAGGTTGATGATCCGATGGGGCGCCTCTTCCAGGTAGATGCTCTTGCCGTCGGTAATCAAGTGCATCTCGGAAGACGCACCCAGGGCCTCGCTCAGCCGCTTGCCCATGTCTTTCTCGAGGAAGCGCAACACGCGGCGGATCTTCTGCAGCGAGAAGCCCTTCCGGCGCAGCTCGGCGATCACCGAGATCTCCACCACTTCCTCAGCGGAATAAATCCGCTTGTGGCCGTCCTGACGCGGTGAAACCACGCTGCGTTCGTCCCACCACTGCAACTGCCGGAGGCTCACGCCGCAGATGCGGGCTACCTGAATGCTATTATAGCCGTCGGTCTCCGCCGGACGAAGCTTCCTTGCTCTAAACATTTCGCGCCACTTCCGTTGGTAATGAAATTGATTCCATTCTGGATTGTACATGGCGTACCGCCCCTGTCAATAGGCAGTTCGCAGACCGCATGAAATAAGGCGTTCGCGGCACCCGGCTCCGCGCCGTTCTTCACGCTTTTCCGATGGCGGCCTTGATTGTGGGACACCGGCACCTGCCGGGCAGAGCGCGCCGTTTCGCCGATTCGTACCATTACGTGAGGCTCGGGTTTGTAGTAGTCCCAGAACCTCGTAGACGCATCTCGTTAATTGTCATTCGGATAGGCGGATAGTAGAATTCGGAGTACAGACCTGTGGAGAACCTCCAGCCGCGGAATTGGACGCCGCGGGAGATGCCATGTGACCGAGAGCCCCGAGCGAGGAATCGATTTACTGACCGGGCAACCAGCTCACGGAGAGCTCTTGGCGGAGTTGCTTCTGGCGGGACCGGTTGCGCCCCGCCTCGCGCTGCGTCACGCCATCAATATCGGTAAGGCGTTGAGCCGGGTGCACGACTGTGGGACGGTGCACGGCAGCCTTTCCCCCTGGGCGATCGTTCTCGGCGGGAATAGCGCGACCATCCTGCGGCCGGTGGCCGGGGATCCTCACGCCGCCGCTTACACCTCACCGGAACAGATTCGCGGGCTGCCGCCTGACTGGCGCAGCGATGTGTTCGCCTACGGGGCCGTGCTATATGAAATGGCGGCCGGTAAACCGGCGTTCGCGGGAGACCCCAACGCTGTGCGAATGGCCATTTTGGGCCAATCCCCGCCGGCCCCGGCGGTGAAGCCGCCCGCCTTCACGGCCATGGAGCCAGTGATCGCCGATTGCCTGGACAAGGAGCCCCTGCGACGGCGCCAGCGCTTGCAGAACGCCGTGACCGAGCTAAGGCTGGCCGGCCGGTTGCTGGCCAAGCCTACCCTTCCGCTCGACGCGGCAAACGCCCGACCGCGCAAGCGTGGCCCTCTGCCGGGAGAGGCGGGTGGTATTTCCAGCCGCAAGCGGTTGCTCGGATTGGGAGCGATTCTGCTCACGGTCGCGGCCGCCAGTTTATTCGCGGGCCGGCTCATTTTCCACCATCGCGCGGCGAGCCAGGTGATCAAGTTCACTGCCGCCGCGGAAGCGAAGTCCAGCTTCGCCGGCACCGCAACTGTGTCTCCCGACGCCCGCTACATCGCGTTCTCCGCCTCCAGCCCGGATGGCCGCCGCATGCTGTGGCTTCGTTCTTTGGATGAAGCGCACGCGCGAGTCATTCCCGGCACCGATGACGCCACGGCGCCTTTCTGGTCGGCGGACAGCCGCAACATCGGCTATTTCGCGGGAAGGTCGCTAAAGATCTGGAAAGTGCAGATGGCGGAGGACGGCGGCCCCAGCGGTGAGTCGCGGATTCTCTGTCCGGCCGAAGACACGGCAGGGGGCGGAACCTGGAACGCCGCCGGAGTGATTGTTTTCTCTCCCGGCCTCAACGGCGGCCTTTACCGCATTTCCGCCGAGGGCGGCGATCCGCAGCTTCTGTTGCCGCTGGATGCCGTCAGAGAACACCGTTCTTATCGCTGGCCGCATTTTCTGCCCGACGGCAGGCACTTCACTTTTTATGCGCTCGGCGCGGCCGACAAGACGAACGGCGTTTATGCCGGCGATCTGCAAACCCGCGAGACCCGACCGCTCTTTTTCTCTCGCTCCGATGCCGTATACTCCGGGGACGCGGACTCGAATCCGGCCAGGTTCGGCTACCTGCTGTTCATCCAGGACGGCGACGTGTATGCGCAGGGGTTCAATCCTTCGAGTCTCCAGGTGGAGGGCAAGCCGGCGCTGTTTCTCCACGATGTGGGCGAAGTAGAAACTCTCTCCCTCGCGCCGCTTTCGGTTTCCTCGACCGGCCTGATGGTCTATCAGACGATCAGCCCTCCCACGCGGCAGCTCGTGTGGCTGGACCGCGCGGGAAAACAGACCGGATTGGTGGGTGAACCGGGCGAATGGGGAATGCCGCGGATCGCGCCGGATGGCAAACGGGTGGTCTGCAGCCGGCTTGCTCCCGACCTTCACCGCGCGGAGCTGTGGCTTTTCGACGGGGAGGCGATGTCGCGGCTGGTTTCCAGCGCCACCGCCGACGCGCGTTCTCCCGTTTGGTCGCCCGACGGCGCCCGCGTCGCGTTTACCGGCAATCCGGGCAAGGTGTACGACATCTATCTGAAAACGGTGGGCGCACCCGACCCACAAGACCCGCTCTTCCGCAGCGAATCGCCGAAGTACCTCACGGACTGGTCGCGCGACGGCCGTTATCTCCTGTTCAGCTCTCTCGCTACGACGGGTACTTCCTCCGACGTTTGGGCGTATTCGATGATGGAGCACAGAGGCGGCGCGGTGGTGGAAACCGTCCACTCCGAGGGCTACCCCGCGCTCTCGCCGGACGGCCATTGGCTGGCATATCAATCGGACGAATCCGGCCGCGATGAGATCTACGTGCAGGCGTTTGACGGCATTTCCGCCGGGACCAAACGGCGATGGCAAGTCTCCGCCGGCGGTGGCCGGCTGCCGCGCTGGCGCGCCGACGGACGAGAATTGTTCTTTCTGTCCGGACCTGGTGCCGTGAATTCGGCCTCCACGTCGACCGATGCCGGCGACTTCAGTTTCGACCCTCCCCGTAAACTGTTCGACACCCGCGCCATTCCCAAGAAATCCAACCTGTACGATGTGTCGCCCGACGGCCAGCGGCTGCTGATCAATCTGCCGAATGAGTGGGCCGGTTCCTCGCCGATCACCGTAATGACGAGTTGGATGCAAAAGTTGCATACCCCCTAGCGCAAGAGCTGCTCGGGCAAGGGTCCGGTGCAAGGATCGGCCTGCGAACTCCGCAAGAAAGCTCGGCTTGTGTAAAGATTACATGACGCCGCCGCAGGGGCGCTTTTCCGACCTCTGGCATATCCAACAAACGGCACGGCTTGGCGAGTGGGCCGCCGCTTGCTATAATTCACGCCGAGGTTGATCACAATTATGAAAGCTACCCTAGCTGCCACGATCATCGCAGCGGGTGCGTTGCTCGCCACCGGCTGCGCAACCAAGAAATACGTCCAGGCCACCGAGGCCCCGATACAGGCGAAGGCAGACCAGGCCAGCCAGCAGGGCACTCAAAATGCCCAACAGATCAAGACCACGCAGGACCAGTTGAAAGAACTGGACGACAAGACTGCGACTGGGATTGACAGGGCCAACGAACGCGCCGGCGCCGCTGAGCACGATGCACAGGACGCTGGGAACCGCGCTAATGACGCTGCGCGGCAGGCTGGTGTGGCTACGCAGAAGAGCGATCAGAACACTCTGGCTCTGAACAGCCTCCGCCAGTCAGTAGCCAACCTGGACGACTACCAGATGCAGACATCGGCCACCGTGACATTCGGCACGAACCGGTTCAAGCTGACGCCTGAGGGCGAGGCTGATCTGGATAAACTGGCTCAGGACCTTTCGAGCGATAAGCGGTTCTTTGTTGCTGTAGAGGGATTCACGGATAAAACCGGCTCGCCGGATTACAACGAAGAGCTCAGCCGGCGCCGTGCCAACACCGTCGTCGAGTACCTGGTAGCCAAGCACGATATCCCTGTATATCGCATTCACGTTGTCGGTCTGGGTGCGGCGAAGCCGGTCGATGAGGCTCATACCCGCGAAGCTCGCGCCAAGAACCGCCGGGTGGAAGTGAAGGTATTCACCGCCCCCACGGTGTCCGCGGCTTCGGCGGGGGATTCCGCAACACCGCCCACCAGCGCCGTTAAGTAAGCAATCGGGACTTTCTCCACGGCCCGCGCCAAAGCCGGCGCGGGCCGTGGTGTGTCTGAATGAGGCGGTCGCGCTGGGCTCAATCGCAGCCGGTCACAAAGAGCTGTCGCGCTGCCGGACCGCTTGCAGGTTGATGGGTGCCTTCGTTTCTGCTTGACCCTGGCGCAAGGCCCGCCACCAGGTGTAGAAACGAAACAGATTGGCAAAGACAATGATGAAGCTGCCGGTGCGGGCCAGCGGCACCGATCGCGATCGCATCGCCAGCTGGCGCAGCGATTCTCCGATGGATGTGCCGGCGAACTGCACGCCCAGCCCGCCGGACAGCAGGAGCAACTGCCGGTCGCGGTCCCGCGTCGCCAGCAGCGAAGTCCAGAGCACGATATCCATCAGGGCGCAGACGAAATTCAGGTCGCGGAACCACGGGGTCAGCCATAAGCCAGGTCTGACCGTGGAATCATAGTGTGCCAGCAGCGTCCCGCCCGCCACCAGGCAGGCAGCCAGAATGAGCAGCACGCGGATGATCCGGGCTGAGCGCAGGCGGTCGGCCGCCTGGTAAAGCAGGCTGATGACGACCGCATACAGGAGCAACTGGGTGATGACTCCGCCGATCCAATACGTGACCCAGTACGGCAAGCCGGGCGAATGAAAACCGCCCATCGCCTCGATCGCGCCCGGCGCCTGGACCAGAGACGAGATCAGTTCGACCCCGGAGAACGCCAGCACCAGGGGAAAACGGCGCCACGGTCCACGCAATAGCGCGGCGACGACCAGGACCTGCAGCGGCAGACCAACCGCTAACGCAACGATCTGTAGCGCAAGCCGCATCCCGAACCCTATTCTATGCCTGACTGTTCGAAAAGAAGCCGCGATTTCGTCGGGGAATGCCCGCGCCGCCAATGGATCGCTTCCGCCGACCCGAACGATCGCCTTACCACTCAGGGTAGCCGCACCGGCTTGTACCGGTACTTTGGATTCTAGACTCCCCGGATTTTCCGCCGCATACTCCGGGCGATGCGATTGCGGCGCAATTCGGGTTGCGGAAATGGCGGTCCAGGCATCGCGGCAGCGTTGCTCATCGCGAGCCTGCCCCTGGCAGCGGGCCCGATTGACGTGACCAGCCAAACGACGGCCCGCCTGGACACCGGCGACGCCCTTTTCTTCACTCTAGCCACTTATGGCTTTGGAATCGATGCGGCGGCAGCCGGGCTATCGCCGTATCCGGCGGTGATGAGTTTCAGCTTCGTTTCTGCATTGCCCGGCCCGGCCGGGCCTTTCGATGCGGTCCTGGAGACCGCCGGCGGCGCCGCAATCGAGACGTCTCCAGTAGTGCTGGAGTTTGCGCCGGGGCAGTATCAGGCGGCATCCTTCAGCGGCAAAGTGAGTGTGATGGAGGGCTCGCTGGCGCTTTCGTCAGCACTCTCGCAACAATTGTTCCGCGGCCCTTCCGCCCTGCTGGTGCTGGAGAACCTTGGACCATCGGCGACCTTCGGGTTGTCGTCCTTCAGCATCGGGCACGATTTGACTGTGTCGCTCTACGGTGGCGGGCTGAGTACCGGAGCACCCGTGGTCCAGGCGACTCTCGACGACTCGCCGGCTTCCGGCGTGCCGGAACCGGGCTCAGGGTGGCTGCTGGCAGGCGGAGGTGCGCTGTGTTGGACTGCAAGCACAGGCGACGAAGCGTGCCCGGCGCCGGAAGGGCGCGGCCGCGGATACACTCTAGTTATTCGGCGCGCAGAGCTTCCACCGGGTCGACCGACGCGGCGCGACGGGCGGGAATATAGCCGGCAGCGAGCGCGGCAAGGCCGAGTACCGTAGCCACCGCGGCCAGCGTGGGGACATCCCACGGCTCGACCGCAAACAGGAGGCCGCGGATCGTTGTCGCCACCGCTACCGAACAAACGAGACCAATCGCGATACCGACGGCGGCCAACCATCCGGCCTCCTGCACGATGAGCCGATAAACCGAACCGCGCTGGGCGCCGAGCGCGATGCGAACTCCAATCTCCCGCGTCCTCTGGCTGACGGAATAGGCGACCACGCCGTAGAGACCGACCACGCCCAAAAGCAAGGCCAGAACGGCGAAGCCTCCCAGCAGCCGGGCCGAAAAGCGGCGCACCGCCGCCGACGGCGAATCGCTAATTCTCTCCTCCATGGGCGCTGCGCTGATCGGAACGATGCCGGGATCGATCTGCCGGATAGCGGCGGCTAACGCCGGGAGCAGCGACCGTTCCTCCTGCGAAGTGCGAACCACCAGTCCGAGATAGGTATCCGTGCTCTGGTTGAAAGGGAAATAGAGGACTGGCGGGATGGCCGCATCCAACGGCCCTTCGCGAATGTTTTCCACGATGCCTACAATTTCAATCGGCACTGGCGGCGTCGAAAGATAGGAAAGCTGCTTGCCGAGAGGATCCTCACCTGGGAAGTAATGCTTTTCAAACGACTGGTTGATGATCGCCACGTGCGGCTTCGACGCATCCTCGGCTTCGGAAAAGTAGCGGCCCCGCAACAGCGTCGCACCCAGGGTCGCAAAATAGCCGGCGCTGGCGTCGCGTTCCGGCATTTCGTTGTGTTCTCCGTGCCAGGGCCGGCCCAGGACGCGGATCCACGTGGTGTTGCCATTGCCCTGCAGGGGGACGCCGTTGGCCGCGAAGCCGACGGATTTCACTCCGGGGAGGCTCCCGATACGGTTGACGATCTGCCGCCCGAGCGCCACGGCCTGAGCCTCTTTTCCGTATTTCGAATTCGGCGCCATCACATCCACCGTCACCAGATGATCGGCCTGCAGGCCGATGTTTACGTGCATCAGACGATACAGACTCTTGACGAGCAACCCGGCGCCCACCAGCAGCACCATGGCAGTGGCCAGTTCCAGAACAACCAGCCTGGAACCGAGCCTGCGCCAAACCACTCCCGCCGAACCGCGGCTGCCCTCCGCCAGGCCTTCCCGCGTCTGGAACTTCCGGATGCGTAGGCCGGGAGCCAGCGAGAACAGCGCTGTCGCCAGCAAGGAGATGGCTCCCACAAAGGCCAACACGTGGACATTCAGTCCGAGGCCCCGCAGGAACGGCGCCCGGGCCAGCATGTCTTCGGACACCAAACTCAGCAGGAGTTGCATGACCCACTTCGCGGATACCAGCGCGAGTAGACTGCCGGCCGCAACCAGGACTAGCGCCTCCGTAACGAACTGTCCGATCAATCGCGCGGATGACGCGCCCAGAGCTGTGCGCACGGCGATCTCGCGCTTGCGGTTTTCCGAGCGGACCAGCAGAAGAGCCGCCACATTGACGGCCGCTATCAGCAAGAGCAATCCTGCTCCGCCCAGCAGCGACAATAAAATCGGACGGATATCGCCCACCATCACTTCGGTCAAAGGCATCAGCGACGCACCCTGACCGCGATTGGAATCGGGATACTGCCTTTCCAGTTGCTGTGCAATCGAGGTTACGTCGGCTAGCGCAGCCTGCATGGACACTCCATCCTTAAGGCGGCCGACGCCGTAAAGGTCGTGGCAGCCCCGCTTCAGCGCACAACCGCTCGAGGCGTGTAACGTGGCCCAGAACTCAGCCGGCTCGGCCGGGGCAAAATGGAAGTCTCGGGGCAGGACGCCGATGATAACGTTCACGTCGGCATCGAGTATCACCGTTCGTCCCAACACATCCGGCCTGCCGCCGTACCTCTGCTGCCAGGCGGCATAGCTGAGGAGAACGGTGCGCGTCGCATTCGGCAAATCCTCGCCCGTATAGAAATCGCGTCCCAGCACCGGAGTAACGCCCAGGGTGCGGAAGAACCCGTCGCTGACGTCGGTACCGCGAACCGGCTGCGCGCCTCCCGCCGTGCTCAACAGGAAGCCGCGATGCTGGTAAACGTCCAGAGAGCGAAACGCTCTGTTGAGTTTCTTCCAGTCAAGATAGTCCAGGTAGGAAAGATCGCACTGCGGACAAGTCGTGACCCGCTCATAAACGCCCGCCAGGCGAGAGGGATTCCGGTACGGTAACGGTTTGAGCAGAGCCGCGTCGACAAAGGAAAAGATGGCCACGCTGGCGCACATCCCAAGAGCCAGGACAAACACCGCGGTGCAGGTGAACCCCACGTTCTTTCTCAATTGCCGGATCGCGAAACGAAGATCCTGCAGCAAGTGATCGAGCCAGGGAATTGTGCTGCGGTCGCGGTACGCTTCCTTGGTTGCCTCCACGCCGCCCAGGTGTAGAATCGCCTCCCGCCGCGCCGCCTCGGGTGTCATGCCGGCGCGGAGGTTGTCGTCGACGTGCATCTGCAGATGACCGTCGATTTCCGCGGCCAGCTCCCGCTCCCGCGCCCGCCTCCTTCCTGGCACCATCCCGGACAGTCTCATCACCAACGCCCGGAGCATCTTCATGCCGGACCTCCCGACGGCGCGAGGAATCGCGCCAGGATGGCGGTAGCTGCGACGCAGCCAAAGCGCGATACAGGATACCCCTGGACTATTCGGCGCATAGAGCCTCCACCGGATCGACCGACGCGGCACGGCGCGCGGGGATGAAGCTGGCGAGAGCTGCGGCCAAGCCGAGCGCCGTAATGGCCGTGAGTAGAGTGGGCCAGTCCCAGGGGCGAACGCCAAAAAGGAGTCCGCGAATCAGGCTGGACGCCGCCAGTGCTCCCGCCACGCCTAAAACAGTCCCCACGCCCACCACCCTCACTGCTTCCCTGAGGATGAGTTGATAGACGGACCTGGGGTCCGCACCCAGGGCGATACGAATTCCGATCTCGCGGGTGCGCTGGCTGACGGAATATGCCACGACTCCGTAAAGCCCGACGACACCCAGCACAAACGCAATGCCGGCGAAGCTCCCCATCACCCACGCCGACGTGCGGTGCAAGAACGCCGCTGGCGAGTCGTTGATCCGCTGAGTCATGGTAGTTTCGTCGTGAACCGAAAGATCGCGGTCAATCTGATGCATGGCGACGGTAATCTCCGGAAGGACGGCTTTCTCAGCCATTGACGTCCGAACCAAAACCGTCATCATGCCGGCCGGGTTCTGGTCAAAGGGAGTGTATATCGCCGGCCAGTTCGGGTTCTCCAGCGAGCCCTCCTTGATGTCGTCGACGACGCCGACGATTTCCCGTGGAGTTTGCGGCGACCAGGCGTAACATACCTGCTTCCCGATAGGGTCTTCGCCGGCGAAATATCTCTTCGCGAGCGTTCGATTGACGATGACCACGGGGGGCTTAGATGTATCCTCGGTATCGGCGAAATATCGACCCTCAATCAGGCGCGCACCGAGCGTGGAAAAATAAGCGGGACTCACCTGCCGGCTGATGACCTCGTGGTGCAAGCCCTGATCCGGGCGGCCCACGATGTGGAACCCGGTCGTCCCCCAATCCGAGCCAACCGGGTGCGTCAGGGAAACAGCCGCGGATCGCACCCCGGGCAATGCCGCGATCTTATGCAGAACTCGCCGCTCTAGGGCGACCGTCTGCTCATCGGTCGAATAGCGGTCGGGCAGCCAGTCTACCTGCGCCGATGCCAGGTGGCCAGGACGCATGCCGGTGTCCACGTGGAGCAACAAATACAGGCTCTTGCCAAGCAGGCCGGAGCTGACCATGAGAACCACTGCGAGAGCCACCTGTACGGTCACCAGTTTGGCGCCGACTCGTTGCCACATGGTTCCAGTAGATCCGCGAGTCCCGGCTCTGAGCCCGTCCGCGAGACTCGGCAGAGACACACGCAGCCAGGGAATCGCCGCGAAGATCGCGCCGGCGACCACTGAAATGCCGCAGGCAAACGCGATCTGCCGATGGTCCAGGCCCAGTTCGCGAAGCCACGGCATGCCCTCCAGTTTGTCCTCGGGAACAATGCTCGCCAGCAGGCGCATGCCCCACTCGGCGCCGGCGAGGCCGAGAGAGCCTGCAGCCGCCGCCAGTACCAGCCCCTCCGTTGCAAACTGGTGAAACAGGCGCGACGAGGATGCGCCCAGTGCGCTGCGCACAGCGATTTCGCGGTGTCTGCCATCCGAACGCGCAAAGAGCAGCGTCGTCAGATTCACACCGGCGATCAGCAGCAGAAGACACGCGCCACTGAACATGACGAGAAGGATCGGGCGAATGTCCCCGACGATCGCATCGCGCAGCGGCATCACGCTCGCACCCAGTTCGCCATTCAAGTCGGGATATTCCTTCTGCAACTGGCGCGCAACCACTTGCATATCGGCGGCGGCCGCCTTCATCGAGACTCCGTCCCGCATCCGTGCGACCGTGAGCAGATTGCGACATCCGGGACTCTGCTCGCACGAATCGGAGCTTCGCAGCGTGGACCAAAACTCCGCCAGGCCGTAAAGAGCGAAATGAAAGTCCCGCGGCAGCACTCCGATGATCCGATGCGGAGAGCCATTGAGAGTTACCGTCTTCCCCAGGACCTCGTTTGTTCCGCCGAATCGTTTTTGCCACGCCGCATAACTGATCAGAACGGTCGGGCTCGCAGCCGGGGAGTCTTCGCCCGGATAGAAATCGCGCCCGAGGAAAGGGACAACGCCGAGCGTACGGAAGAATCCGGCGCTGACCCGCGTACCCGCTGCCGGTTCCGCCCCGGTTCGCGTGCTGAGTGTAAAGCCGCCATTCAGCGCGTACGCGTCGATCGACTGGAAAACGTGATTGAGTTTCTTCCAGTGTTCGAAATCCGCATAGGAAAGGATCGCTCGCGCATAATCCGGCGCCGTCTCCGCCACGACGACCAGGCGGGACTGGTCCCGGTACGGCAAGGGCTTGATCAGCGCCGTATCCACAAAAGCGAAAATGGCGACGCTGGCGCACATGCCCAGCGCCATCACGAAGACGGCCGTGCAGGTGAACCCCGGGTTCTTCCGCAATTGGCGGAACGCGAAACGAAGGTCCTGTAACAAGTGATCGAGCCAGGGAATTGTGCTGCGGTCGCGGTACGCCTCTTTGGTGGCCTCCACGCCGCCAAGGTGTACAAGCGCCTCCCGCCGCGCCGCCTCGGGTGTCATGCCGGCGCGGAGGTTGTCGTCGATGTGCATCTGCAGATGACCGTCGATTTCCGCGGCCAGCTCCCGCTCCCGCGCCCTCCTCCTGCCTGGCACCATCCCGGTCAGTCTCATCACCAACGCCCGGAGCATCTTCATGCCGGCCCTCCCGACGGTGCGAGGAATCGCGCCAGGATAGCGGTCGTCTGCTCCCAATCGAGCGCCGCTTTGTCGAGTTGTTTTCGGCCCGCGCGCGTGAGCCGGTAGAACTTGGCCTTGCGGTTGTTCTCGGAAACGCCCCACTCGGAGGCGATCGCGCCCTCCTGCTCCAGTTTCAACAACGCTGGATACAGGGTTCCGTAGTTCAGGGACAGGAGGTTGCCGCTGGTCTGTTCGATGCGGCGAGCAATCCCATACCCGTGCAGTGGTCCCAGCGTTTCGATGGTTTTCAACACCATCAACGCTAGAGTCCCCTGCCAGACGTCTGTCTTGTCCCCCACAAATCCTCCTATGGTGTAACCATAGGAATGATGGCACGGCTTGTATGGGAAAGCAATAGGACCAGCCGCTCCAAGAGCGCCCGCAGCTGACCGGCCGTTTATGTCGCAATCCGCTGCTGAGTAGTTTATTCGCGTTCGGGCGCGCCGGCCTCCCTGCAATGCCAAGTCTTTCGGACCGTGCCTTTTGTAAAATCGCAGCCAACGCCTTGCGCTTCTACACATGGTCGCTTAATATGTAGAAGCATAAGGTATCAGCCATGACGGCAAAATCCGATCTTCCGCAAGGCACGCTCGACCTGTTGATCTTGAAAGTGATTGCCCTGGGCCCGGTTCACGGCTACGCGATCGCGCAGCGGCTGCAGCAGGTTTCTCGCGACGTGGTGCAGGTGCAGCAGGGGTCGCTCTATCCGGCCTTGCACCGGCTGGAGAACCGGGGGCTCCTGGCGGCTGACTGGAAGGAGACCGAAACCGGCCGCGAAGCCAAATTCTATCGCCTGACGCGCAAAGGGCGCGCGCAGCTCGAAGCGGAATCCGCGGACTGGCAGAGGCTGACCGAGGCCGTCGGGTTGATTCTCGGGCTGTCGGCGGGAGGTGCGGAATGACCTGGTGGCATCGTCTGTGGCGGCGGGAACAAATGGAAGCCCAGCTCGAGAAGGAAATGTGTTTCCATCTGGAGCAACACACGGCCGACCTGATCGCCCGCGGCCAAAATCCTGTGGAAGCGCTGCGCCAGGCCAGGCTCGCACTCGGCGGTCCCGAGCAGGTGAAGGAAGCTTGCCGCGATGCGCGCGGCACTCGCTGGCTGGAAGACCTGTGGCAGGACTTCCGCTATGCGGTGCGTACGCTGCGGCAGCGGCCCGGGTTCGCGGCGGTCGCGATTCTGACGCTTGCCCTCGGAAGCGGCGCCACCAGCGTCATGTTCACCGTCATCCACGGCGTCCTGCTGAAGCCGCTACCTTATTTCCAGCCGGACCGGCTAGTGGCGGTTCATGGCCGCACCGCAAGCTGGAATGTCGGCCTGTACGGGCAGCAGAACCTCGCGTATCTTGACTTTCTCGATTGTCAGCGCGACAGCCGTTCGCTGGAGCTGGCCGGGTGGGTTTACAACTCCGGCACGATGAGCGAACCAGGGGACGCCGAGCACGTCATAGAGTTCCAGGCTTCCTTCAACTTCTTTTCCGTACTGGGCGTGCCGCTGTACCGCGGGCGCGCGTTTCTGCCAGAGGAGGATCAGGCAGGCGGCCGGCCGGTAGCGATTCTTGGCTACAGTTTATGGCGGCGCCGATTCGCGGGAAGCCTGGCAGCGCTGAGCGCAGCAATGGTTCTCGATGGCCGCCGGTACACCGTGGTCGGCATCGCGTCTCCGGGTTTCCGCGTTGACGGAGAAGAAGCCGACGTATACACCCCAGTGGGCCAGAACACGCTGGGCTACATGCGGAACCGCGGACCGCACCCGGTGGGCGGGATTGGGCGCCTGCGCCCCGGCGCAACTCTCGAACAGTCGGAGGCGGAACTGGCGCTGATCGGCCGCCATCTTGCCGTGCAGTTCCCGGATACCAACCGGGGCCGGACCTTCGTCGCGGAAGTGCTGCGGCCGGATGTGGGTGATGTCCGGTCTACACTCTGGCTGCTGCTGGGAGCGGTGAGCCTGGTGCTGCTGATCGCGTGCGTCAACGTAGCCAGCCTTCTGCTGGCCCGCGCCGTTTCCCGGGACCGGGAACTCGCCATGCGAGTGGCACTGGGCGCTGGCCGGGGCCGCCTGGTGCGGCAGTGTCTGACGGAAAGCGCGGTGCTGGCGCTTGCAGGCGGCGCTCTTGGAGTCCTCCTGGCGGCCCTCGGTATCCGGCCTTTTGTGGCGTTCTGGCCAGGCGCCTTGCCGCGCGCCGAAGAAATCGGGCTCGACTGGCATGTGCTGCTGTTCGCGCTTGGCGCATCGCTGGCCAGCGGCCTCCTCTTCGGACTGGCGCCGGCGCTGCGCGCTCCGGCCCGCAAACTGGAACTCGCGCTCCGCGCCGGAGGACGAACCGTTGCCGGAAGCTCGCGGCGGCTGCATAGCGGCCTCGTTGTCTCCGAGATCGCGCTGGCGGTGGTGCTGCTGGTTTCGGCTGGGATGCTCGGGCGCACCATGCTCCATCTTGCGTCCCTGGATCCGGGCGTTAACGTCCGCGACGTGCTGATCGCTCGCATGGCCCTTTCGCCCGCTACGCTCGCCAGCCCCGCGAAGATCCGGGTGGCCTGGCAGGACGTGCTGGATCGGGCTCGCGGCGTTCAGGGAGTAGAGGCCGCGACGATTGTCGATACCGTCCCGATGCGTGAAGGCAACAACCAGATCGGTTACTGGACCACGCCAGTGAAGCCGCCGGAAAACGAACAGCCGATCATGCTGGCAACCAGCGTCACGCCGGAATATATGAGAGTGGTGGGATTGCGGTTGCTCAAAGGACGATTCTTTGATGACCAGGATCGCATGGGCAATCGGTCCGTGGTGGTGATCGATGACGTCATGGCGCGCCAGGCATTCGGCCGGGAGGAGCCCCTCGAGAAGCAGCTCTGGATCGATCTGGGATCCGACCCCGTGACCGTGGTCGGTGTCGTGGGCCATGTCCGGCATTGGGGGCTCGCCGGCGACGATCAAGCCCCGGTCCGCGCGCAGCTCTATTACCCGTTCGCCCAGGTGCCCGACCGGTATTTGCGGCGCTGGTCCGAGCTCATGTCGATCGCCGTCCGCACTGGCATCCCACCTTCGAATCTGGTCGGGCCGCTGCGGCGCGCGGTGCGCGGAGCGAGCAACGATCAGGTTCTTTACGAAGTTCGTACGCTGGACCAGCTGGCGAACGATTCCCTCGCCCGCCAGCGCTTCCTGTTATTGCTGTTCGGCATATTCGCCGGCCTGGCCCTGTTGCTGGCGTCCATCGGCATCTACGGCGTGCTGGCATACCTGACCGGCCAGCGCGTGCCGGAAATCGGCGTCCGCATGGCGCTGGGGGCGAGTGCGGGCAGGGTAATGTGGCTGGTGCTGCGGCAGAGCCTTGGAATGCTTCTCCTCGGCGTTGGCGCCGGTACCGCGGCCGCTTTGGGGGCAGCCCGCGTTTTGCAGCGCCTGGTGGAAGGGATGCAGCCCACCGGACCATCGACGATCGCTCTCATGATTGCCATCCTGATAGCAGCCGCCCTCTTCGCCAGCTTTCTGCCCGCACGTCGCGCGAGCCGTGTAGACCCGGTGAGGGCGCTGCGTCAGGAATAGCGTGCGTACTTCTTTCGGAGACAGCCTGTCCCAGAATTCCACCGCTCTGGGGCAGACCCCCTGGTCTGCGGCCAACGCCCTCGTCGGCCTTCTCGTTTTCTTGACCGGGTCGGCTCGCCGAGCGAAGGACGGGACGGGGGCGTCCCGCGCAGACCAGGGGGGTCTGCCCACCGAGAATCGCCTCACCCTCACTCGCACCGCAGGGCGATGACCGGGTCGACGGCAGTGGCCCGCCGCGCGGGAATGTAGCACGCCAGCAGGGCGATGCCTCCCAGCAGCAGCGTCACCAGCACAAGCGTCGCAGGGTCGTACGGGCGGACGCCATAGAGCAAGCCTGCCATGAACCGCGTGAGCACAACGGCCGCGAGCAGACCGGCGGCTATGCCGATCGCCGCCAGTCTCATGCCTTCGCGCACCACGAGACCGACGATCTCGGTGCGTGACGCCCCCAGGGCGGAGCGGATTCCCAGTTCATGCGTGCGCCGGGTCACCGCATAAGACATGACGCCGTAGATTCCGACTCCGGCCAGCAGCAGAGCCGTCGCCGCGAAGATGATCAGCAGCAACATGGTGAAGCGGCGCTCGGCCAGCGATCCCGAAATGATCTGCTCCATCGTTTGCGCTGCGTAAATGGGCTGGTCCTGCGTCGGTCCGGCGACTTGTGCGCGCACGGCTGAGACCAGGCTAAGCGGCTCTGGCGAAGTGCGCAGCGCCAGCGTCAGACCGGCGACCGCTTCGGACAGAAACTTGTCGGGCACCTGCCGGACAGCGAAATACATCTGATCTCGAACCTTATTGGTATCGTCCGTATCGAGGCCCCAATGCTTCACGTGCCCGACCACCCCGACGATCTGGACCGGTCCCACCACCATCAGGCTGATTTGCCGGCCCACCGGATCCTGACCCGGAAAGACGTGCTTCGCCATAACCTCGTCGACCACTACCACCGGCGGCGAATCCAGATTGTCCATGGCGTTGAGGAACCGGCCGCGCCGTAAAGGGATTTGCATCACGCTCGGGTAGTCGGGAGTGACGATATAGAATAGCGCCGACGTCAGGCGGTCCTGCGGGGGCTGCGGTCCTGTGCCCGGCCAGAAGGAATTCTCGCTGTCACTGTCGCCGAGAGGAACCAACGATGTGATGGCCGCCGCCCGCACACCCGGTATGGTTGCGGCGCGATCGAGCACTTGCTGGAATGCCAACTGGATGCCCGACGGGTTGGCCATCACTTTGGGCGACAGCGCGAACTGGGTCGTCAGGATGTGGCTCGTGTTGAACCCGGGATCGACGCGCCACAGCCGCCAGATGCTCTGCATCATGAGCCCCGCGCCCGCCAGCAAAATCACCGCCAGGCCGGTTTCCACCGCCACGAAGACGCCTTCAGTGCGATGACGTCCGCCTCCCGCGCCGCGCGTCCCTTCTTTCAGGGATTCCTGTGGGTTCGCATTCGCGCTGTGGAAGGCCGGAGCCAGGCCGAACAGCACCCCGGTAAGGATCGAAACCACCAGTGTGAAGAGCAGCACGTACGGGTCGATTCCGATTTCCCCGGAGCGTGGCAGGCTGCCGGGCGCAGCCGCCAGAACCACGCTGGTCCCCCAGCGCGCGATCAGCAGGCCAATCGCGGCCCCACCTAGAGACAGCAGAACGCTTTCCGTCAGCAACTGCCGCACGACGCGCGCTCGATCGGCGCCCAGCGCGGCGCGAATCGCGAACTCACGGCCTCGAGCCGTGGAACGCGCCAGCAGCAAATTGGCGACGTTGGCGCAGGCGATGATCAGCACGAACCCCACCGCGCCCACCATCAGCAGCAGCGTGGGGCGGATGCGGCCCACCATGTCCTCCTTCATTCGCACCAAGGCCGCCCCGTGGCCCGCATTCGTCGCCGGGAACTGGCGGGCAAGACGGTTGGCGATGGATCCGATCTCCGCCTGCGCCGCTCCGACGGTTGCGCCCGGCTTAAGGCGCCCAATCACTCCGAGTCCCATGTGCGCCTCCCGCGTGTGCAGTTCCACCGAGGCATATTGTTCGAGCGGCAGGTAGACGCGGGCCTCCTCGCGGAAACGAAAGTCCGCAGGCATCACGCCCACCACCGCACACCGCATGGCGTTCAAGGTCAGGGACCTGCCGAGGACGTTCGGGTCGGCTGCGAAGCGGTCTTTCCAGAATCCGTAGCTCAGCATCACCGCACAAGGCGCCTGCTGGCGGTCTTCTTCCGGCAGAAAGCTGCGCCCAAGAAATGGGGTGACGCCGAGAACCGGGATCAGGCTCGCCGAAATGTACTCGCCGTGGACCTGCTCGGGTTCGCCGCTTCCCGTGAAGTTGAAGTCATCGCTGCGGAAGGCCCCCATATCGGTAAATGAACCGCTTTCGCGGCGCCAGTCGACGTAATTCGGGTACGAGACCGAGTACTGGCCGAGCTCCGCATTCGATTCGAAGATTTTCAGCAGCCGGTCAGGGTCGGGATAGGCGAGCGGCCGCAGCAGCACGCCGTTCACCACGCTGA
>CAZZHN010000049.1:0-23545 GCA_964654065.1 uncultured Solibacteraceae bacterium | reverse complement strand
TGCTGCCGGACGTGGTTTCGACCGGCTCCGTTCTGCTGGGCGGCATCTGGTGGATCACCAACCGCCGCAGCGAAGTGGCACGCAAGGAGGGACCGCGCAAATGAGCGTCCGGTTGTCCAGGCTGCGGTCGAAGATCACGGTGTGGCGCGTGATTTTCGCCGCCATTCTGCTCAGCGGGTTGTATGCGACCTACCTCCGCGTTTTTTACGGCCTGGGCGGTTCCACCAACCTGAGCGACAAATTTCCGTGGGGCCTGTGGATCGGTTTCGACGTGATGTGCGGCGTGGGCCTGGCAGCCGGCGGGTTCACCCTGGTGGCCATGGTCCACATCTTCAACATCAGGCAATACCGCCCGGTGCTGCGCCCCGCCATCCTTACCGCGTTTCTGGGTTATTTGCTGGTAACGCTGGGCCTGCTTTACGACGTCGGCCGTCCCGACCGGATGTGGCATCCCCTGGTGATGTGGAACCCGCACTCCGTGATGTTTGAGGTGGCGTGGTGCGTCACGCTATACACCACCGTGCTGTTCCTCGAGTTTCTTCCCATCGTGTTCGAACGCTTCGGCCTGCACAAGCCGCTGGCCTGGATTCATCGCATCTCGGTGCCCATGATGATCCTGGGCGTGCTGCTTTCTACGCTGCACCAGAGCTCGCTCGGCACCCTGTTCCTGATTGTGCCGGAGAAGCTCTATCCGCTGTGGTACACGCCGATTCTGCCGCTGTTGTTTTATGTTTCGGCGATCGCGGTAGGTCTGGCGATGACGATCTTCGAATCGTGGCACAGCAGCCGCGCCTTCGGGCGCGCCCTGGAACTGCCGCTGCTGGCCAGCATCGGCCGCGTGCTGGCCGTGGCGATGAGCGTGTACTTGTGGATCCGGTTCCTCGACCTGCTGCACCGTGACGCGTTCGGCCTGCTGCTGCGGAACCGGACGGAGACCTGGTTGTTCCTGCTGGAGATCGCGCTGGCGGTGGTTCCCACCGCCCTGCTCTACCAGTCGCGCATTCGCCGCAACCCGGCGGCTCTCTATGCCTGCGCGGTGATGGTGGTGTTCAGTTTCATCGCCAACCGGCTCAATGTGGGAATCACCGGGATCGAAGCGGGAAGTGGCACGCACTATTTCCCGAAGTGGAGCGAAGTAGCGGTAACGCTCTCGCTGGTCGCGGTCGGGTTCGCGATTTTCCGCGTGATCGGGCAATACTTCCCCATTTTTGAAGCGCGCTCGCCGCAGCCTGCGTTGGCGGAAGTGGGAGATCAGGAGGCCGACCCGCTTGCGGTAGCATGACCTTCTTCCGGTCAATCCGGCTGGGACTCGCCGCCAAGCTGGCGACGTGCGTAATCGTGAGCACGGCTGCGTTTTTCGCCCTTTTCGGGTTCATCAATCTTCGTGTGGAGCGCCGGCAGTCCGAGGGTCTCATGGTGCAGTCGGCCGACCGCGTGGCGGACATCATCCTGCGCAGCACGCGGTACGACATGATGCGCCACGACCGCGACGCGCTGTACAACGTGCTGCAGGAAGTGGGCAGTGAGCCCGGCATCCAGCGCATCCGGATCTTCAACAGCGACGGGCGCATCATGTTCTCCACCGAAGCGCGCGAAGTCAACACCGCGGTAGACAAATCGGCCGAGGCCTGTTACGGCTGCCATGCGCAATCGCAGCCCCTCACCAAACTCAACCGGCCGGACCGCGCGCGCCCGTTTTGGGATAAGCAGGGTCATCATCTGATCGCGGTCATCCGCCCCATCGCCAACGCGCCGGAATGCTCCAGCGCCGCCTGCCACGTGCACGCCGCCGGCCAGCGGGTCTTGGGCGTGGTGGACGCGCAATTGTCGCTTGCCCCGGTGGACGCGCAGATCGCGCACAACCAGTCGTCGCTGGCCTGGTTTCTGCTGGCCGGCATCCTGCTCGGCTCGAGCCTGGCAGTGGCCTTCATCTGGCGGGTTGTCTACCAGCCCGTCAAGGAGCTGATCGACGGCACGCACCGCGTTCGCGAAGGCGACTTGGACTACCGGCTGCCGGTCCGCTCGGACGACGAACTGGGCGACCTGGCGGCCAGCTTCAACAAAATGACCGCCGAAGTCGCCGGGGTGCAATCCAAGATCGAGGAGCAGGTGCGGCGCAAAACGGCCGAGCTGGAGCGCATTCACCGCACCCTGCTCAGTTCCGAAAAGATGGCGTCCATCGGGAAGCTGGCGGCCACCGTGGCGCATGAGATCAACAATCCTCTCTTCGGCATCCTGACGTACGCGCGGCTGGTGGAGCGGGCGGTGCTGCATTGCGACTTTGCCGGCCGCGACGAGGTGGCCGAACAGTTGCAGACCATCGAGCGGGAAAGCAAGCGCTGCGGCGAGCTGGTGAAGAACCTGCTGACGTTCTCGCGGCAGAAGGCCAGCGAGCGCCAGCCGAACGATCTGAACACCATCGTCGGCCGCACAGTGCTGCTGGTGAAGCACAAGTTGGAGATGCAGAACATCGAGCTGGTAGAACGCCTGGCCGCGGGCCTGCCGGCGGTGGACTGCGACGCCAACCAGATCCAGCAGGTGGCCCTGGTCCTGATGATGAACGCGTCGGAGGCGATGCCGTCGGGCGGCCGCCTGGAAGTGAGCACAGAGCTCGATCCAGCCACGGGCGAAGCGGCGCTGCGGGTGAAGGACACCGGGTGCGGCATTCCGGAAGATGTGTTGCCGCGAGTTTTTGACCCCTTCTTCACCACCAAAGAAGATCAGAACCGCACCGGCCTTGGTTTGGCCGTGGCGCACAGCATCGTAGAGCAGCACGGCGGCGAGATTCAGGTGAACTCGGCGCCGGGCCAGGGAACCGAGTTTCGCGTGGCCCTGCCGCTGGCCGCAGCCGCGGTCTCGGCAGCGGGCAGGTAGCCGGGAGGTTCCGGCGGAACAGTACCTGGAGTAAGACGGGAGGAAGCAATGGCAACAGCAGTGGACAGCACGGCCTCGGTGAAGACCAAGGGCAGAATCCTGATTGTGGACGACGAGCTGGTGGTGCGTGACTCGCTGGGGAAGTGGTTTACGAGCGAAGGCTACACGGCGAGGCCGGTGGGCAGCGGCCGGGAGGCGCTCGAGACCATCCAGCAAACGGAGTTCGACATCGCTCTGCTGGACATCAAAATGCCAGGCATGGACGGCATGGAGCTGCAGGCCAGGCTGCACGAGGCCGATCCGGAGCTGACCGTGGTCATCATGACCGGCTACGCCTCGGTGGACACCGCGGTGCAGGCCCTGAAGCGCGGCGCTTACGATTACGTCACCAAGCCGGTGGATCCCGACGAGCTTTCGCACCTGGTGGAGAAGGCACTCGAACACAAGCGCACGCGGCGCGAGGTGGTGCGGCTGCGTGAGAACCTGCAGGAGGTTTCGCCCGGTACGGAAATGATCGGCAAAAGCCCCGCCATGAAGAAGGTGGTCGAGCTGATCGAAATGGTGGCGCCCACGGAGGCCAGCGTGCTGATCACCGGGGAAAGCGGCACAGGCAAGGAAGTGGTGGCGCGGGCGATTCACGCCGCCAGCCCGCGGCGCTACATGCCGATGGTGACCATTCATTGCGGCGCACTCACCGAGACGCTGCTCGAAAGCGAGCTGTTCGGCCATGAGAAGGGCTCCTTCACGGGCGCGCAATACCGCAAGAAGGGCAAATTCGAAGTGGCGGACGGCGGCACCGTATTCCTGGATGAGATCAGCGACATCAGCCTCCGTACCCAGACCGACCTGCTGCGCGTGCTGCAGGAGAAGGAAATCACCCGGGTGGGCGGCAATCAAACGATCAAGGTGGACTTCCGCGCCATCGCCGCCACCAACAAGAGCCTGGAGACGCTGGTCAAAGACGGCGCCTTCCGCCCGGACCTCTATTACCGGTTGCACGTCTTTTGCATCGATCTGCCGGCTCTGCGCGACCGCAAGGAAGACATTCCGCTGCTGGTGAATCACTTTCTCAATAAGTATGCCCTGGCCACCAGCCGCCCGGCGCCGCAGATCAGCGGCGAGGCACTCAACCTGTTGACGCGCCATGATTGGCCGGGCAACGTACGCGAGCTCGAAAACGCCGTCGAGCGCGCCCTGGTGGTGAGCCGCGGGCCGGAAATCCGCGCAGCCGATTTTTCGTTCCAATTCGAGACGGAGCCGGCTAAGGGCGGCCAGACGCTGGAGGACATCGGGCGGGCGCACATCGAGCGCGTCTTGCGCGAAACCCAGCACAACCTGTCGCGGGCGGCGCGGATCCTCGACATTGATCGCACCACCCTGTACAACAAGCTGCGCCGATACGGTCTGCGGTGAAGCCGATTCAACTCCTTCCCCTCGCCGGCTCGAACGGGGACGGGTCGACACAGGAGCCTGGACTTGATCTGCTGGAGCACCTGGCGGCGGCGCTGGCGCGCACGTTCCGTGTTCCGTGCCGGGTCAGCCAGCGCAGCGTGGAACTAGCGTTCGCGCTCGAAGGACGCCGCGGCCAGTATTACTCCAGCGCCATCCTGCAGGAACTGGAACGCGGCGCCGATTCCGGTGCGCGCGTGCTCGGTGTGACTTCCTGCGACCTGTATGTGCCGGTGCTAACCTTCGTCTTCGGCGAAGCGCAACTCGACGGCAGCTGCGCGGTGGTTTCCACCGCCCGCCTGGCTGAGCCCTTCTACGGCCTGCCGCGCCGTGACGACCTGCTGCGCGAGCGCCTGATCAAAGAGGCCGTCCACGAGCTGGGCCACACCTTCGGCCTACGTCACTGCACGGACTGGCGCTGCGTCATGACCTCCAGCCACGCCGTAGAACGCCTCGACGTCAAGACCTCCGAGTTTTGCGCCCGCTGCCGGAAACCGGTGTTCCAGAACGGATTCTGGTAGCGCGCCGGGTGGGGCATGCTTTAGCTTGCCGTCTATTGCGGTTTCGTAGCCTGTCACCGAATTACCCACGCTGTAGCGCCGGCGGTCTGCCGCCGGTGTCTTGTCGGAGAATTCCCAGAGTAATCACGTTGCCGCGCTTTTCGCTCGCGTGCTGCAATCAGAAAGGTGTTCGTTTGACCGCTGTGGCCGGTATAGGGAGCTGGGCTCCTCGCGGGCTGCAAACCCGTTGGGCGCTCCCGAAGAGCGCTGCTCGGTTCGATTCCGAGACCGGTCTCTCGTCATCGCGAGAGCGCAGGGGCGCGATTAGTGGGTTTCCATTATTGAAGGCCGCCTTGGCTCCCGGCTAAACTCAGCCCATTGATCCGGCCATCCGGAGGATAGACCCATGCCGCATATCGAACTGCCTGAAGGCTTGCCAGGAATCTCAAGCGCGTTCGCGTTCCGGCCCGAGACTGCGAAGCCGCTACGCGCTCTCGCCGAGGCGTTGCTCCGCGGGCCGAGTCCGTTGACCAGCGGCGAGCGCGAGATGATTGCCGCCTTCGTATCGACCAGGAACGACTGCTACTTCTGTCAGATCAGCCATCGCGCTGCCGCCGCCCACCACTTGGGCGGGAATTACGAACTCGTCGATGCCGTCCGTTTCAACTATCCAGATGCGCCGGTGAGCCCGAAGCTGAAAGCACTGCTCGCGATTGCCGCGAAGGTGCAGCAGGGTGGCAAGAACGTGACCAGCGAAGACATCGGGAAAGCGCGCGCGGAAGGTGCCACCGACCTGGAGATTCATGACACAGTTCTGATCGCCGCCGCATTCTGCATGTACAACCGCTATGTGGATGGCCTCGCCACCGTCGCTCCCACCGATCCTAAGTCGTACGACGAGATGGGCAAAAAAATGGCCCATCGCGGCTACCTCGAATCCAGCGTCGGCGGCCCCGCCTAGCCTCGTTGCGCACGCGCGCGTGCGTAGTTTTCGCAAGACCGGGAATGGGAAAGAAAACCGTGGGGCAGACCCCCTGGTCTGCGGGACGCCCTCGTCCCGCTGCGTCATCAAGATCCAGGCACTCGCCCCTCACGGCTTCCAGGCAATGGGAAAACTAAGTCGCGCACGCGCGTGTGCGTGCCGCGCCGCCAATTCGGCCTTTACACCTTCTCCGGCACTACGAACGGCTTGCGGTAGTTGCGCGTGAACATCTTATTGGCTTCGGCGTCGCCCGTCACCGAGTAAGTCGCCGCGTCGAAGTTGAGGGTGCGCCCCAAGCGATACGAAATGTTCGCCAGATGCACCAGCGTGGTCGAGATCGCGCCTTCCTCGATCTCGGCGTGCAGCGTCTCCCGTCTGCGGGTGCGCACCGCGTCCAGCCAGTTGGCGAAATGGTCGCCGCCCTCGGAGCGCGCCGGACCGGGCGTTTGTTCCCGCCCCAGCCAGCTCTTATACGACGTGTAGCTGTCCACCGCCAGGTAGCCTTTGGACCCGTAGAACAGGTTGCCAATCGCGTTATGGCTGCGCTCCTCGATCGAGGCCTCGCCGTTGGTCATCCAGTGCCGCAAATCAAATTCCATCATCCGGCGTTTCCCGTTCACATTGAATTCGTAGGCGACGTTCAGCGTGTTGGGTGTCTCCTGGTCGTCATCGAACATGAAGTGGCCGCCCACCGCGCTCACCTTCACCGGATAGCGCACCCCCAAACCCCAGCGCGCGATATCGAGCTCGTGAATTCCCTGATTGCCCATGTCGCCGTTGCCCGTATCCCAGAACCAGTGCCAGTTGTAGTGGAAGCGGTTCTTGGTGAATTCGTGCCATGGCGCGGGGCCGGTCCACAGGTCGTAGTCGACTCCGGCGGGCACCGGTTCCACCGGCGCCCGGCCAATCGTGTCGCGCCACTTGTAGCACAGCGCGCGCGCCAGGTAGACGTCGCCGATCAGCCCGTCATTCATCTTCTGGACCGCTTCCTGCACCGCCACCGAAGAGCGGATCTGGCTGCCCTGCTGCACGATGCGGTTGTAGCGACGCGCCGCGGCCACCACCTGCGCGGCCTCGAACATGTTGTGTGAGCACGGCTTCTCCACGTACACGTCCTTGCCTGCCTGGCACGCCCACACCGCCATCAGCGTGTGCCAGTGGTTGGGAGAAGCGATCGTGATCGCATCGATGGACTTGTCTTCGAGCAGCTTGCGAATGTCGCGGTAGTTCTGGGGAGCCTTCTGGTCGGCCGCCGCAATCTGCTTCTGGCCTTTGTCGAGGTGTGAGTCGTCGGGGTCGCAAATGGCGACGATCTCCACATTCGGCTGCTTGATCAGGCTCGCGATATGGTCCCGGGCGCGCCCGCCTATGCCGACGACTCCCACCCGCAGGGCGTCGCTGGCGGCGCCAAACACGCTGGAACCGGCGCTGAGAGCAGCGGCGGAACTGATGAGAAAGTTTCTTCGATCCATGGATGCTCCTTGGCTCCCGACCTGGCTGGACAGACGGACCGCCGTTCCGGGCAACTACCGATCAACCTACCACGTTGCGGGTTTCCCCGGCTAGGAAGGCGGCCAGGTTATGTACGGCTTCATCCATCAACCGCGCCCGGGCCGCCTGCGTAGCCCACGCGATGTGGGGCGTCACCAGGCAGTTGCGTGCAGTCAGCAGCGGATTGCCGGCGGCCGGCGGCTCCTCGGACAGTACGTCCAGCGCCGCGCCCGCCAGTCGTCCGCCGTTCAATGCATCCGCCAGGTCCTGGTCTGCCACGAGCGGCCCGCGCGATGTGTTGATCAGAAAGGCCGACGGCTTCATGCGCGCCAGCGTTCCTGCATTGATCATGCCGCGCGTTTCCGCCACCAGCGGTGCGTGCAGGCTAACCACGTCGGCCAGCGCCAGCAGTTCGTCGATTTCCAGCCAGCGGAAACCGGCATAGGGCGGGGCATCCACGCGTAGAGCATCGGCCGCCACCACCTGCATTCCCATCGCGTCGGCGATTCTTCCCACCGCCCGCCCGATGCGGCCGAAGCCGACGATACCCATCGTCATGCCGGCCAGCTCCACCAGCGGCGTTTTCGTGAAACACCAGTCCGCCGACTGCGTCCACTCGCCGGCCCGCACCGCCTCGGCATGCACCTTCACGTTCTGGCACAGTTCCAGTAGCAGCGCGAAGACAAACTGAGCCACCGATGCCGTCCCGTAGGTGGGAACGTTGGTCACCACGATCCCCTGCCGCCGCGCCGCGTCCACGTCCACGATGTTGTACCCGGTGGCCAGCACTCCGATGTAGCGCAGCTCGGGCAGCTGCCCCAGCACCTCCGCCGGCAGAGGTGTTTTGTTGGTGAATACGATTTCGGCTCCCGCCGCCCGCTCCGCCACTTCGCCCGCTGCCGTCCGGCCGAACACTTTCGTCTCGCCGAACGCGCGCACCGCGTCCCAGCTAAGATCGCCCGGGTTGAGACAATAACCATCCAGGACCACGATCTTCATGGGCGCCGCTTTCATGGCAGCCCCCACAGTCCGTTCCACCGGCTGACGCCGATCAGCGACCCGGCGGGCATGCTGTCCACCGCCAGGCTGCCATCCGGCGCAACCGAAATGCGATAGAGCGGCAGATCGCCCTCCTTCACCGCGTAGCCGCCGTTCTGCATACGCGACGAATCCATATCGGTGGCCGCCACGATCGACGTTGGCCCCGTCACGCGGATGCGGAACTGGCCGCTCGATGGCTCGTAGTTGGCGTAGCTGTAGCAGCGCCCGATACACTCGCGGTCGATGATGTGGGTGAGCGCGTTGATGCGCAGGTCCGCGTCCGTGTTACTCACCACGCGTGCCATAGGTGGAAGTTGCGCCAGCCGGTCGCGAATCTGGTGCTCGTAGGCGTTGAGCGCCCCCTCATCCACGTACAGAAACAGGAAAAACACCGCTGCCAGGACGCCTATGGCCCACCGCTGCCAGCGGCGCGGGCTCGCCGTAGCCGCCAGCGCCGCCACCAGCACGCCGATCGGTAGCGACATCCTCTCCGAAATGAAAACCAGCGCGTGGTGGTAACCGGGTAGCCAGGCCCAGCTGGGCAGCAGGAAAACGCCAGCTGCGGTGAGCGCGAACACCAGGAACAGTTCGCCGCCGAACCAGCGCCGCGCGCCGCCGCGCCGGATCGCACTGGCCCATAGCGCGCTCCACACCAGCAGCAGCCCTGCGCTCGCGATCCAATACTTGTCGTCGTAAACCCACGCCTGGTCGACGCCGGCCACGCGCTGGATCTGCCAGTAGGTCCAGCGCGTCATCATGGTGGCCGACATCGCGACGTGGAGCGCGCAGATGGCGAGCACCGCGGTGACGATCAACTGGCCCCGTTTGGCCGGCAGCCGTCGTGCAAGCCACAGGAATCCGAGCACCGCGCAGGCCCAGGCAACGGGCAGGCCGTGAGCTACGTATGCCGCCAGCAGGATGGGCGCGGCCGCCAGCAGACGCCGCGGCGCCGGATTCCATGCCAGCGCCAGCGCCCAAAAGCACAGGCCGAGGCTCAGGTAGAAATTGAAGAAGCCCATGTGGAACACCCAGCCGTATGCCAGCATGGCGATCACCGGCAGCATCGCCCACTCGCGCCGCGCGGCGGCGGCGACAAAGGCAAACGCGCCCCACACGAACACCAGCACCGCCAGGCTCACCGCAATGCGCTGCGCGGCTGCGCTGCCCACCGTCCGGAACAAGCCGCTCAGCAGCAGGTCGAAGAGCACGTTCGTGGTTTGCGGGACGATGGAGAGTCCGGGCGCGCGCCCCTGGCGGATCAGCTCCGCAAGCCACGCATTGTAAATGTGGCTGCCCAGGTCGCCCGCCTGCAGGCGCGTTTGCCAAAAGCAGGGAACCAGCAGCGCCGCACTCGCCAGCACATAGAGCTTCCACCCACCGGCCGGCTGCCGGCTTTCGTCGGGCGGAACGGCTGTAGCCGCCCGCGGCTGAGAGGAGCGCGTCGATTTCATCGGCTGATCTCGTTCCGATGCCTGGTAGGACATGCTTTAGCTTGCCGGCTTGTGCAGCCCGTGAAAGCCGGCATTCGCGCTATCCCGCCACCAGCGTTTCCTTGGGCAGCGCGGCTTCCTCGGCGGGCAAAGTGAAAAAGAAGGTCGAGCCTTGCTGCACCCGGCTCTCCACGCGCACCGTGCCGTTGTGCGCGCCCACCAAGTGCTTCACAATCGAGAGCCCCAGCCCGGTGCCGCCCAGCTCCCGCGAACGCGCCTTGTCCACGCGGTAGAACCGCTCAAACAGCCGTGGCAGGTCCTCCGCCGGAATCCCGGCGCCGCTGTCGCGCACGAAGACCTCCACGAAGCGGCCTTCCGGGCGGGCGCCCGCCACAATCGATCCGCCCTCCGGCGTGTATTTGATGGCGTTGTCCAGCAGGTTGCTCAAAATCTGCGACACCGCTTCGCCGTCGCACCAGACCTCGGGCGTGCCGGCCTGCAGCTCGGTCGCCAGGCGAATCGACGTCTTGGCGGCAATCGGCCGGACCAGTTCGATCGCTTCCTCCACCAGCCCTGCAATGCTGTGCGGTTCGAACTCCAGTTTCTGCCGCTTCTGTTCGATCCGCGACAGCGTCAACAGATCCTCGGTGAGGCGGGCCAGCCGCTCGGCGTTGTGGCGGATGATGCCGAGAAAACGCATATTGTATTGCGGATCGCTCAGCGCCCCGTCGAGCAGCGTTTCCGTGTAGCCCTGAATCGATGCCAGCGGCGTGCGCAGTTCATGCGAGACGTTGATGACGAAATCCTTGCGGATGCGCTCCAGCCGCTCCAGCTCGGCATGCTCCAGCTGCAGCTGCTCCATGGTCCGCTGCAGGTTGGCGGCAGTGTCATTGAGGGTGCGCGAGAGCTCGCCGAATTCGCTGCCCCCGGTGATGGGCAGGCGCGCGCGGAAATTGCCGCCCGCCAATTGGCCCGCGTGCGCCATGATGGTGGCGAAATTGCGCGAGATCCACCGCGCTAGCAGGGCCGCCACTACGATCGCCGGCAGGAAGGCCAGTGCGGTGCTGATCAGGATTTTGGAGCGGATCTGCGCCACCTGCTCCTCCACCTGCGAATAAGGCACCGCGACCCGCACCGCTCCTCCGCGGCACGGAACCGCCACGTAAAGGTACGGAATCCCGACCGTCCCGCTCTGCCGGATGCTCCAGCCCGGACTGCCGGCCAGTGCTTTCTCCAGCTCCGGACGCGTGGCGTGGTTTTCCATGCGGGCTGCGTCAGCTTCTGAATCCACCGTTACGCGGCCGTCGCTCCGCACCAGCGTCAGCCGCCCGCCAGCCGCGGCGGCCATGGCGCGCGCGTCGGGCTGGCTGACGGCGCCGATGTCCTCGATCGAGAGCGCCAGCATGCGCGCCTTATCCGTCGCCTGCCGCACCAGGTTGTCGATGTACACCTGCTTCGCCACCCGCGTGGTAAAGTAATCCACCGTCACCAGTGCCAGCAGCAGCAGGCCCAGCACGCCCGCAATCAGCTTCAGGAAAATCTTGCCCGTCAAGCGGTTTCCTCGAAACGATAGCCGAAGCCTCTCACCGTGGTGAGATAGCGCGGGCTCTCCGGCTGCCCCTCAATTTGCTCGCGCAGCCGGCGCACATGCACATCCACCGTGCGCGGCGTGACGAAGCGCTGCTGGCCCCACACCGCGTCCAGCAGTTGGTCGCGGCTGTAAGCGCGGCCGGGATGGGTGAGAAAAAATTCCAGCAGGTTGAATTCGGTGGACGTCAGCGTCAGCGCCCGCTCGCCGACGAAGATCCGCCTGCCGGTGCGGTCCAGCCGGAACGGGCCGATGCCGCTGACCGCTGGCTCGGCGTCCATCTGCTCACGGCGCAAATGCGCCTTCACCCGCGCCACCAGCTCCCGCGGGCTGAACGGCTTGGTAATGTAGTCGTCGCCGCCGATCTCCAGGCCCAGCACGCGGTCCACCTCATCGCCGCGAGCCGTGAGAAACACCACCGGCGTGCGCGCCAGCACTTCCGACTGGCGGATCTGCCGGCAAAGCTGGAATCCGTCGATGTCGGGCAGCATTACGTCGAGGACGATCAGATCCGGCCGCGCCAGCACCAGCGCTTCCAGCGTCCCCTTGTCGCCGCGCAATATCTGGGTCTGGTAGCCGTGCCGCACCAGGTTGTAATCGATCAGGGAAGCAAGCTCGGCTTCGTCTTCCACGATCGCAATTCGCTTCGACATGCGGAATCGAGGGTCGTCTTGCCTATTGTAACGTCGCGCGTGACGCAGCGCGCTTTCGCTCGGCCAGCCGCAGCAGCAGCACCATCAGCAGCGCGAGTGCCAGCGCCACTCCAACCAGCGCCCACGCGTTGCGCTTCAGGTAGTCTTGCGCGCCCAGACCCAGGTGGATTCCCAGGTAGGCCTCGCCGAAGTAGCGCACCACGCGCGCCACCAGAATGACCGCCGTGAACTGCGCCACCGGCGTGCGCAACAATCCCGCCGAGATGACGAACGCCTTCAGTGGAAGCGGGATCGGCAGCAGGGCTGGAATGAAGACCGTCACCAGCCCGTAACGGTCGAACCAGTCGCTGAACCTGCTCGGCTTGCCCGGCACGGCGGCTTTGAGGAAGCGGCGCACGCCATGGCGCGAGAGGAGGAACAGCGTAAGATTCCCGCCCAGCGAGCCCAGCGTCGCCATCGCGGCGGTGAGATATGCGCGATCCGGGGACTTGTAGGCAACGAACATCAGCAGGAAGTCCATCGCCGCCGGCAGCGGGACGCCCGAGGAATCGAGCAGCGCCAGCAGGAATACCCCCATCGGGCCGAATCGAACCAGGGCTTCGGACAGAGTGTGCAGCAAATGGATAACCCTTGCAATGCCGGCGGCCGCTTCCTTACGGTCGCGGTTCAGCCGCTCCCCGCCGTCTACAACACGTCGGCGAATGAGCGGCGCAGCTTATAGAAGCACGCGTGGCCCACGATCAACACCGCCAGCGCTACCACCGCCAGCTTCCACAACGGGCCGAAATCCGGCGCGCGGTTTTCCAGAAAGATCGCGCGATAGCCATGCACCAGGACGTACAGCGGGTTCTTGGCGAGCAACGCCGCAGCGCCCTTCGGCAGCGACCCCTCAGGGTAGCAGATCGGCGTTACGAAAAACCAGATTGTCAACAGGAAGCCGATGAGCTGCCCGAGGTCGCGCACGAATGCGCCCAGCGCCGCCAGGAACCAGCTGAGTCCGAGCGTCAACAGGATTTGCGGAATCAAAAGCACGGGTAGCCAGAGCACGGTCACGGGCAGCCTGTGCCGCAAGGCGAGAAGAAATCCGCAGTACAGCGCCACCGCAAAGAATTCGCTCACCAGCCCGGCTGCCACCAGGTTCACGGGCAGCGTCTCCACCGCGAAGACCAGCTTCTTGACGAAGTTGCGGTGCTCCAGCAGAATCGACGGCGCGCGCCCGGCGGCTTCGCTCAACGCCAGCCAGGGCAGCATGCCGGCCAGGAAGTAGAGCACAAATCCGGCGCGGCTCGGGTCGCCCGGAAACCGCGATTGGAGCACCACCCCGAAAACAAAATAGTAGGTCAGCATCAGCAGCAGGGGGTGAATCACGGTCCAGAAGTATCCGCCGAACGAGCCGCGGTAGCGCCCCAGCACGTCGCGCCGCACCATCACCCGGATCAATCCGCGATTGCGCCACAGGGTCAGGAACGGGTAAACGAAAGCCCGCCCCACGGCGCGCAGCAGCTGCTCGCGGGCGAGAGCCGGCCGGGTTGCCACCTTCACCCGGTCCAGGCGCGTCACGCCGTCCCGCACCACGGCCTCCACCAGAAGGAAGGGCCAGCCCTGCTCGTAATACCAGCAGACGTGCTCGCGCAGCGGCGAAATCAAAGCCTGGAAGCGGCCGTTCTCCGCGGGCACCGCTAGCTCTACGGCGATCCTCGCGCTCTCGCCCGGCGCCAGGTCGCGCTCGGGAGCCACCCGCGCGCCGTCCACAATCAGCGTTCCGGTGTCGGCATCGAAGAGATGGACCCCGATGAAGAATCCCTCCGCGGCGCGCCACGTCTCGCCCGACTGGTTGCGAATCTCAAACTCCGCCCGCACCATGCCGGTCGCCCGGTCCAGCTGCGCCCGCGGATTCAGGTACGCCGCCTTCATGTGTACAACCACCCCGGATAGCGTTCGCGCACGGCTCCCGTCTTGCGCCCCACCGCGTAGATGCCATCGCCGCGCAGCGCCGTGTTCAGCCGGTAGCGTTCCAGAAGGTGCACCACCCAGCGGAATTCGGGATGCGGCAATTCGCGAAACTCGCCGGTCTCGAGCCGGGCCACTTCGAAGCCAGAGTTCTCCAGCAGCTGGTGAATCTCGCGCGGCGTGTATTCGCGATTGTGCCGCGCGTCGGATTGGGCGGCTGTGTCCGGCCGCAGGTAGGAATGGAAGAAGCCGGGATGGTAGCCCTGCAGAATCGCCGCGACGCCGCGCAGCCCGGCGATGTTCGGCGTGGTTAGCACAAAATGCCCGCCCGGCTTGAGGATGCGGATCACTTCGCACATCAGGTGCATCGGATCCGTGAACAGGTGCTCGATCAGCTCGCAGCACAGGACCGTAGTGAAGTGCCCGTCGGGGTACGGAAACGCGTCTTTCTCGGCATCGAAGTGGTCGATCTCGCAGGTGAATGTCTCGCCGGAAGCGGAGGTCACTTCGCGGTGGTCCACCCGGCCCGGTTCGCCGTAGTAGCAGCCGCGGACCTCGCCGTAACCCAGCTTGTCGCGTAGCGCGGGCGTCATCTGCAGGTAGGCGCCCATCTCCAGGATGCGATCGTCCGGCCCGCCCGGCGGAATCAGGCCCAGCGTTTTTTCCAGACGTGTCTCGTGCTTCTCGAGGTAGTCGGCCGACTCCTTGTCCACCGCCCAACCGCGCAGGTAAGACGCCATCTCATCGTGGGGCAGCCCCCCGGCCAGCGTAGCGGGTGCGGGGTCCGCGCCATTTACAGACGGGCGCGCATCGTGATCGTCCTCCTGCGCCGGCTCGGGCTTCCACTCCCTCCCTTCGGCTACCGCTTCCAGGAAGCGGACGTATTGCGCGGCCACGGCCGGCCAGTTGCATTGCTCCGCGACGTAATTCCGCGCGTGCCCGCCCAGCGCCTGCGCCACCTCCGGGCGCGAGACCAGCAGGTTGAGATATTCGAACAGAGTGTCTTCCTCGCCGGCGCCCACCGGCACTTTGAGGCACACATCGTCGGGGAACTCGCGAAACGAGCCCACTTCAGAGACCAGCGCCGCTTTGCCCAGACCCATGGCCCGCAGCAGCGTGCCCGAGCTCTCTCCCACAGTCGGGTAGCGCAGGTTGAGGACAATGTCGCAGGCCGAGAGATAGCCGGTGAAATCGTCGATCGGCGCAAAGCCCACCAACCGCACGCTCGCCGACAGCCCTAGAGACCGGATCATTCCCTCCAGGGGCAGATCCGGATGCGGCTCGCCCACCAGGATCATCTTCGCCTCCGGCGCGAGCCGCAGCAGGCGGCGGAAGGCGCGCAGCGATTCGGCAATGCGCTTATACGGTTTCAGAAAACCGAAGATACCCACCAGCGGAACCGTCTCGTCGAGGCCCAGCCGGAGTCGAAACCGGTTGCGGTCGCCGGGTGGGATCCAGGCGCCATGCGGGATCACCGCCAGCGGTCCTGCAAACCCTGCGGCGCGGATTTCCGATTCCATGAACCGGCTGTGCACGACGACGCCGCGCGCCGATTCGAGCAGCCGCTGCGTCATGGGCAGGCCCTCATAGTCCGGTCCCACTTCCAAATGGCGGACGCGTTCGGCGAAGGCCCTTGCTTCCGCGCCGCCTGCATATTCGCATTCGCGAACGTAGCCGTCCCAATCGCCGCGCCGGATGGTGAGTTCCGTCATCAGGTGGTGCAGGTTGGATTCGTGCATCACCACCACGCCGGGATGGCGCAGCGCGGCTTCATATACGAAGCTGTGGCAGGCATTGTTGCCCATCTGGTACAGCGCGATATCAAAGTTTGCGCCATCGAACGGCCGCGCGGCCTCGGAAAAGACCTCGACCTGGGCGAGATGCTGCAGCGGAGCGAGCAGCGCTTCCGAGTAATCGGCGATGCCGCTGCGCTCGGGCGGCAGCGGCGAAAAAAAGGCCAGGCGCATGGTCAGCGCACCAGGTCCAGGGAGAAGGTTCCCAGCGGGAGCGGAACCCGGATGCTCAGCGGTGTACGCGCGGCATCGCGCGCGAAGAAGATATCGCACTGAAAGTCCGCCCGCGGCCCCTTCACCGCCGCCTGGACGCGGTCGGTCATCACAGTCTTTCCACCCGAGGTAATATTCTCCGAGCCCGCGTATGTGAGACTCACCGTGTAGGCCGAACCAAAATACACCTGCAGCGGTGCGGGCACTCTGCCTTGCCCCAGCTCGACGCGCGCATAACCGGCGAACGCGAGGGCGTCGCGGGCGCAGGTCGCAATGCCGAAATCGGTCTTGCCGCCGCCGGCCGGAAACAAAGTAGTGCGCGTGGCGCTGCCAGCCCTCTGGTCGAAACTGGTTTTGTCATCGGTGCGCTTGCCGGCGTGCGTTAGGTCGCGCTCGAATTCCTGTGAGCACAGCCCCGGGTCGACGGCCGAATGGAGCTGGTCGGCCAGCGAGAAGCCGGGGACTCCGGCGTTCAGCGTCAGATCCAGGTTCCATCCCACGGCGGAGCGGTGCGCGTTGAGCGTGGCTTCGCCCAGGCTGGTGCCGCCCTGCCAGTTCAAGTTATATCGCAGCGATTCGTCAGTGAACGGAAATCCAGGCTGGGCGTTAGCCGCGAAAAATGGGACCAAAACCGCTAGAAGGACAGCAGGACAGACCATCGCCTTTCGTGGTCTGTCGGGCTTTACCAAGACGCGGGAGATTGACAGACGACACAAACCGATCGTCTGTCCTACTTTGTTGAAAGGGTTCATCGGTGGGCGAGGCTGCGGGAGCTCGCCAGTGCCGCGGGCTGGCCCTGGTGCGCCACTTCGCGGAACACTCCCAGAATGGCGTTCGCGGTTTTCTGCCAGCTGAAGTGGGAGGCTCGCTGCAGCCCCAGGCGCTCCATGCGCGCCCGCAGTTCCGCATCCAGTAATAGGTCTTTGAGGGCTCGCACCATCTCGTCGGTGCGGTACGGATCGAACAGGATGGCGGCGCTATCCACCACCTCCGGCAGCGCGCTGGCGTTCGAACAGGCAACGGCGCGGCCGCACGCCATTGCTTCCAGCGCCGGCAGCCCGAAGCCCTCATAGAACGAGGGAAACACGAACAGGTCACAGGCGTTGTAGAGCTGCAGCAGGTCCTTGTCCGACACAAAGCCCGGCATGCGGATTCGTCCGGCGACGCCCGATTCGCGCGCCGCCTCCTCCACATGGCTGGCAAACCAGGTGGGCTTGCCGGCCAGAACCAGGTCGTGCCGCAACTGCGGGCAGGCGCGGACCAGTTCGGCGAATGCCCGGATCAGGCCGATCTGGTTTTTTCGCGGCTGCAGGTCTCCGACGGAGAGAATGAACGGCCGGTCGATGGAAAAACCCTCGCGCACCGCCGCTTGCGCCGCCTGTCGCGACACGGGGCGGAACTCGGCGCCGGCGGCATTGTGCGCCACCACCACTTTGGCCTCGTCGAGGTGGCCATAGACGCGCAGGATGGCGCGGCGCGAAAACTCGCTCACCGTCAGTACACGCGCTGCGCGGTCCACCGTCCGCCGCACCGTCCAGCGCAGCTGCCGCGCGCGCCCATGGGTGAAATATTCGGGATGCTCCAGGAAGCTGACATCGTGCACGCTCACCACCACCGGCACAGAGCATGCCACCGGGGCCGTGTACTGCACATGGAGCAGATCCGGCCGGTCACGCCGCAGCTTCATGCTCAATTCGCAACCCAGACGCAGGAACGGGTTAGCGGAAATGGGGCTGGTTTGAATGCCGGCGGGCAGCCAGCCGCAAGCCTCCTCCGAAGAGACGTAGGCCAGAAATTCGCATTCCCGATCCTTGGCCGCGGCGAATCCGTTCAAAAGGCTTCGAACGTAAACCTCATTGCCAGTGAGGCGCCGGCCGATGGCGTGTGCATCAACGGCAATCCGCATTAACGGTACCAGTATAACGGAGCATTGTGTCACCCGGCTGTGTCAAAAATCCAGACTTGGCCAAACTGATACCCAAGTAAATTCCTTTTCCAGCAACAACCTGCCAGAGTTTCCCAGGGTTAAACGAAGATCCCTGCACGTTAACAGCCGTGACACCGCCTCAGCGAACGCCGCGGCGCTGTCGGCCAGCAGCAGGTGCTCGCCGTGCCGCGCCGGCAGGCCTTCTGCGCCAACCGTTGTGGAAACCACCGGCAAAGCCGCGGCCCATGCCTCCAGGATCTTGAACCGGGTGCCGCTGCCGGCGAGCAACGGAACGACGGCAACCTGGGCCCGCGCCAGCTCAGCGATAGCGTCCTTCACTGGCCCCTGTAACTCTATACGCGGGTCGCCCGCTACAAGTTTCGCCACCGCGGACGGTTCCTTGCCCACCAGCCGCCACACGAGTTGCGGCCAGCGGTCCCGCAGCCGCGGCCAGACCTCGCGCGCGAAGAAGCGAACCGCGGACAAATTCGGGTGATACTCCATATTTCCTGAAAAGACAATCACCTGCTCTTCTGTTTTGGCCGGCAGCGGGGTCCAGGGAATTGCATTCGGGTAGACGCGCAAGCGCGCGCGCGACGCCACGGCTCCGGCGGCGCCGGCGTCGGCCAGGGAGGGCACCAGCACCTCCGTGAACCGCGGCAGCCACGTTGCTTCGAACCGGGCTGAAGCCTCGCCAAAGATGCGATGCGCCAGCCCCACGGCGCCACCCTCCACCTGGGCGCAGCGCGCGTGCAGTACCGATTCCACATTGTGCAGGTCGAGCACGGTGCGCCGGCAGGTCGCGGCGATCTGTTCCAGGTAAGCGGCGCACCAGGAGTGCTCAATCACACCGATTTCATAGCTCTGCCCGGCTACCGCACGCTCCACCTGTTGCTCGAAGCCGGCGAACCGGTCCACCAGCGGAGGCACGCACCGCGCCAGGCGGACGACGTTACGGACCGCGCGCGCCGCGCGGCCGCGATGGGTCACGGGGAGCACGATCTGCGTCAGCTGCCGCACCAGCCCGGCGGGGAGAAACGGGCTGGGATCCTCCGCCCCCGGCTGGCGGAAGACAATGAGGTCCAGCGCATAGCGCCGCCCCAGGTATTCAACCAGTGAGGCGGTGCGCAGCGAGCCGCCGCCGGCGAGCGGATAGGGCGCCTCCGGCGCCAACAGCAAGGCCGCGGCTCGATTGTCATTTGCCAAAGCGCCTGCGAGCCTCCTTATACACTTCGTAAGTCTCGCTCGCCGTGCGCTGCCAGGAAAACTGGGCGGCGCGGGCGCGGGAGCGAGCGCTCCATTCGGCCCTCCACTCGGGACGCTCCAGCGCTTCGGTCATGGCCTGCGCCAGTTCGCGCGCGTTGTCCGCGTACAGCGCCGCATTGCCGCCGGTCTCGCAAAGAGCCGGCGATGCGATGACGCAGGCGCCGCACTGCATCGCTTCCACGACCGGTAAACCGAACCCTTCATAGAGCGACGGATAGACAAAGGCGGTGGCGCCCGAATATAAGGCCGGCAGATCCTGATCGGGGACTTCCCCCAACAGGCGCAGTCCCGGTTCCTCCGCAATCACGGGAGCGTCCGCGCGCCGCCGGCCGGCCACCAGCAGTTCGGCCGGGTGGCGCTTGCGCACCTCTCGCCACGCCTCCACCAGCATCGGCAGGTTCTTGCGCGGTTCGATGGTGCCGACGAACAGGAAATAGGGTGACTCCGGCCGCGTCTCCACAGGCACCAGCCACTCGGCGGCGGCCTCCGGCACTGCCACCACGCGGTCCGGGCTGAGCTGAAATCTCGCGATCACTTCCTGCCGCACGCGCTCCCCAGGGGTGATCACCATGGTGGCCAGGCCCATCTTCAAGAGCAGCGGAGTGCGCCGCATGACGCGCCCCGCGCCATCGTGCCATGCCGGGTCGAGCCACGGCGACATGTCGTGCAGCGTCATCACGCTGGGCCGGCGCGCCAGGTATGGAACGGCGAAGTCCGGCCCGTGCACCACGTCGGCGCCAATTCGATTCAGTTCCTGCGCCATGCCCCAGAGCCACCAGCGCCTCTCGACCGCGTTGCGCGGCCCCGTGCCGCGCTTCAGGTTCGCGGGAGCGCCTTCCGGCATGGAGAAAGGCTGGTCCGAGATCAGGTAGAAGTCATCGTCCGCGCGGTAGCGCGCCAGCGCCAGACTGAGCTGGCTGGTGTACCGCGCCAGCCCGCCGCTGGACAGGCTCAGGCTCGCCGCTTCAATCGCTACCCGCATATGAGTCAGGCCGTGACCGCTCTTCGTGGGCAGGTAGGACAGACCATCGCCTTGTGTGGTCTGTCACGCGTCGGCAACGCGCGAATCGTTGGCAGACGACAAGCTCCGATCGCCTGACCAACCATCGACAGACGACAAACACCGATCGTCTGTCCTACCTTGGCCGCGGGTTTAGACACGGTTGGCGTAGTTGCGCTCGTAATAGGTTCGATACGCGCCGCTGCGGACGCGCGCCACCCAGGCAGCGTTGGCGCGGTACCAATCGATCGTGCGCGCCAGGCCGGTCTCGAAATCCACTTGCGGTCGCCAGCCGGTTTCGCGCAGGATTTTCTCGCTGGAGAGCGCGTAGCGCCGGTCGTGGCCGGGCCGGTCCTTCACGTATTCAATCAGGGTCTCCGGCTTGCCGGCCAGCGCCAGCAACTTGCGGATCACTTCCAGATTGGGCAGCGAGCGGTTGCCGCCGATGTTGTAGATCTCGCCGGCGCGTCCTTTGTCGAGCACCGCCAATATACCGCGGCAATGATCGTCCACATACAGCCAGTCGCGCACCTGCATTCCATCGCCGTAAACCGGCAGCGGCCGGTCTTCGAGCGCGTTGGCGATCATCAGAGGAATCAACTTTTCGGGGAACTGGTAAGGGCCGTAGTTATTCGACGCCCGGGTCACGACCACTGGCAGGCGGAAGGTGACGAAGTAGGAGAGCGCCAGCATATCCGAGCCGGCCTTCGACGCGGAATACGGACTGCTTGGCTGCAGCGGGAATCTCTCGGTGGCCTCCTCCGGCGCCGGCAGGCTGCCGTACACTTCATCGGTCGAGACATGCACGAAGCGCGGGACGCTGTTGAGGCGCGCCGCTTCGAGCAGCCGGAAGGTGCCGAGCAGGTTGGTCTGGATGACCGGTTCGGGCGAAAGAATGCTGCGGTCAACGTGCGATTCCGCCGCGAAGTGCACGATGGCGTCCGGCCTGGTTTCGGCCATCAGGGCGTTCACCGCGGCGGAGTCCGCAATGTCGCCGTGCACGAACCGGTAGCGGTCGCTTGCTTCCACGTCGGCCAGGTTTTCCAGGTTCCCGGCGTAAGTCAGCTTGTCGAGGTTGACGACGTTCCAGGAAGTTTCGGCCACCACCAGCCGCACGAAGGCCGAACCGATGAAACCTGCGCCGCCCGTGACCAGGATCTTCATCGGCGGCTTACTTTCTTTGGGTTTCCCAATCGTAGTGGATGCTGGGGTCGTCGAACGCGATGCGGCCTTCGTCGGCCGGATCGTAAAAGCGGTCGGTCATGTAGATCAGCATCGCGCTTTCCTTGCCGATCACTTTATATCCGTGGCCTACGCCGGGCGGGATCAGGATCTGCCAGGGGCGCAACGGGCCGACGTACATGGTGTTTCGCTTGCCGAAGGTAGGCGAGCCGAGCCGCAGATCCACCAGCGCGACCTGGAACAGACCCTTGGCGGGCGTCCAGCAATCGGTCTGCTTGAGATGGTAGTGAAACGCCTTGATGGTACCGGCGTAGCTGAGCGCGGCTGATACCTGGCTGCTTTGAGGAGGGAAGGTGCGTGCCAGTCCTAGCCCGAGGCGCTGCACTTCGAGAAAGTAGCCGCGGTCGTCCGGGTGCACCGCGAGGCGGGCGATTTCCACGCCGGCGATGCGTTCGGTTGAATCGACGGCGCTGATCAACGACCCGATCCCCTTGGGACATTCCGGAATCGCCAGCTCCAGGCTGCCCAGCGCGGCCAGCGGCCGTCCTGGCGTCACCGTTTCTCCCGGCATCAGGTTCTGACGGCTCCTTCCGCGTGTTCCGCAAGCGCCGCGGCGCGCGCCACAGACTCCTTCACCAGGTTGGCGGCGCGGAGCAGGGAATCGAAGGTGCCGGCGTCCGTCCACCAGCCGGTCAGAAACGAAAATGTGAGCGAGCCTTCGCGCACGTACGCGTTATTGACGTCGGTGATCTCGAGCTCGCCGCGGTGGGAGGGCACCAGTGTCTTGATCTTGTCGAACACGCTGGCATCGTACATGTAGATGCCGGTCACGGCGTAATTCGATTTCGGGTGAGCCGGTTTCTCTTCGATGCCGGCGATGCGGTCGCCGGCCACTTCCGCTACGCCGAAGCGCTCGGCGTCGGCAACCTCTTTGAGCAGAATGTGGGCGCCATTCGGCTGGCGGCGGAACCGGTCAGCCGCCTCGCGAATGTTGCCCTGGATGATGTTGTCGCCCAGGATGACGCAGATCTTCTGCCCGTCGGCGAAGTGCTCGGCCAGAGCCAGGGCGTCGGCGATGCCACCTTCCCCTTCCTGGTACGTGTAATGGATGTGCTTCAACCCGAACTCTTTCCCATTCGCCAGCAGGCGGAGAAAATCGCCAGAATTGCGCCCGCCGGTGACCACCATGATGTCTTCAATCCCGGCGTCGACCAGCGTCTGGATCGGGTAGTAAATCATGGGCCGGTCGTAGATCGGCAGCAGGTGCTTATTGGTGATCTTGGTCAGGGGAAAAAGCCGGCTCCCAGTGCCTCCGGCAAGAACGATGCCCTTCATCAGCATTCATGATAGCAGGGGATGCATCAGAGCGAGGCAGCGAGGGAAAGCCGCGAGGGAGAGTAACTTGCGGGCGGATGCGGGCCGGGCATGCCCGGCCCTACGATAGGAAGACCTCGCGCTCGGCCAGCCGGCGGCGAACCAGGCCGGGGAGCACTTGGCCGTTCGTCGCCTTGTCGATATCGAGCAGCTCGGCGGCGGCGCCCGCGGCATCTCCGGCGTTGGCCTTGGCCACCAGTTTGGGTGCGATCGACGGCAGCGCCAGCGCGCCGCCCTTCAGGTTGAAGCACAAGGAAACGAGCGCATCTAACTGCCCCTGGGTAAGCGGTGCGTGGATGACCTGAGGGAGATCGCGCTCGATGGGCGCGACATCGCTGTCCAGCAGCGCCTCGGCCTGTTCTTCGGTGACGGTGTCGCCTGGCTTAACGCCGGCGGTGTGCCCCCAGCCGATGGTCCAGACATGGGCAGGGCAAAGGTACGCGTGGAACTGGAGGCTCTCGAACTGCTTGATGAGACCGATGGCAACCGCGCTGGCCTTGCAGGGGACGATGCCGGAAGGGCCACTCATCGAGCCGGGCACCTGGGATCGCGCCTCAAGCGGGCCGGGAAAAGGAACATAGTATTCATAAGACCTACGGGCGAGCCGACAGGATTTGCGCGCCGGTCACCGCTGCGCCTGCCGGGTTCAGGCTGCGGTAGATCACGACGCCGTTGAGGCCGTACCCTATCAGCCGGTCATACCAGCGCGGCCGGGTGAGGCGGTTCATGTTGGCGACAAAACTGTCGGTCTGCGTGCCGATGTCCTGCCATGTTTTCAGATAGGCCGGCCAGTCGCGGCGGAAATCCTGGCTCATGCCGGAAACGTCGGTGG
>CAZZHN010000048.1:0-23847 GCA_964654065.1 uncultured Solibacteraceae bacterium | reverse complement strand
CTTGGTCCACCATTCGCCGTCCTCCTGCGCCGCCCGCATGAAATCGTCGGTGGCGCGCACGGAGTTGTTGGCGTTCTGGAAAAAGATCGAGCTGTAAGCTTCGCCGTCGAGCGAGGAGTCATAGCCCGCCTCGACCAGCGTGTAGGCCTTCTTCTCTTCCTTGGCCTTGCACCAGATGAATTTCTCGATGTCCGGGTGGTCGCTGTTGAGGATCACCATTTTGGCGGCGCGCCGGGTCTTGCCCCCGGATTTGATGACGCCGGCGAAAGCATCGAACCCTTTCATAAAGGAGAGCGGCCCGCTGGCGCGCCCACCGCCCGAGAGCACCGCGTCTTCCTCGCGCAGCGCCGAAAGGTTCGACCCCGTGCCCGAGCCCCACTTGAACAACATGCCTTCGGTCTTGGCCAGGTCGAGTATCGATTCCAGCGAATCCTTGACGGAAACGATGAAGCAGGCTGAGCACTGCGGGCGGCGCTCTCCGGATTCGAGCTTCTGGACGCGGCCGGCCGCGGCGTCATACACCCAACCGTAGCCGCGCGCCTCCTTCACTCCCACGTTGAACCATACCGGCGAATTGAAGCAGGCCTTCTGCGTCAGCATCAGGTGGGCCAGCTCCGCGCGGAAATTCTCGCCATCCTCGTCGCTGCGGAAATACCCGTCCTTCTTGCCCCACCCGGCGATGGTGTTCACTACCCTCTCCACCAGTTGCGCCACGTTGGTTTCGCGCTCCGGCGAGCCGAGTTTCCCGTAGAAGTATTTGCTGGCAACGATGTTGGTGGCCGTCTGCGACCAGTCGACCGGCACCACGACGTCGCGCTGCTCGAAGATGACCGACCCTTTGTCGTTGCCGATCGACGCCGTGCGGGTCTCCCAACGCACTTCGTCATACGGAGTTTTGCCGGGCTCAAGCCTGGCGGTAAAGAAACGGGGGAATGCTACCCCGGTCTTGCTTGGTTGGGCGGTCTGAGGCTTCAATGATTCCATTTTCGCACTTAAGCCCGTGGCTAGCTGTCCCATCTGCTGTCTCCTTCGGGGTTCCTGCTGAAAGAACGCACTCGTAATAGTGCCCCAAGATATGGTGTGAAAGCAAGAAATTTATCTATATGAAGGGTGTTAGGGTTACGGAGAATTCACAATTGGCCCGACGCGCAGGTCCCCGCATCGGTGGGCGTCACCAGAATTCCACCGAGCTTTCCCTCCTCCGCCATCGACTCGCGCGGCCCCTGGCGGCGGCGCACCTGTTCCAAAACAGACGCTGCCTCCCCGTTCGAAGTGTAATACCATACGGGTTCGTCGCAGCCCCCGAAGGCTGACTCATGGCACCTGCCGCGCCCGCAAAACGGCTACCATCCAATGCCTATACGCCTCTGGCTCCAGGCGAGGCTTACGCGCCGCCGGTCTCCGCGGCCGAGAGAATCCCGGAACTCACGCCTCGCTCGGTTGGCTGGGGTGTGTTTCTCTGCGTCGTGTTCACCGTGGCGTCGGCGTACTCCGGGCTGAAGGTGGGCCAGGTGATGGAGGCTGCCATCCCCATCTCCATTCTCGCCATCGGCCTGGCGCGGGCGTACCGGCGGCGGTCGACGGTGCTGGAAAATGTCATCATCACCGGCATCGGCGGCGTCGCCGGATCGGTGGTGGCGGGCGCCGTGTTTACCGTGCCGGCTCTTTACATCCTGCATCTCGCGCCGCACCCCCTGCAAAGCATCTGCATCTGCGTGGCCGGCGGCTGCCTGGGCGTCCTTTTCCTGATCCCACTGCGCCGCTACTTTGTGCGCGACATGCACGGTAAATTCCCGTACCCGGAAGCCACCGCCATCACCGAAGTGCTGGTCACTGGCGAAAAGGGCGGATCGCAAGCCAGGCTGCTGCTGCAGGCCACCGCGATTTCCGGCGTCTACGACTTTCTGGTCACCACCTTCCAGGTGTGGAAGGAGTACCTCGATTTTCAATTCGTCCCGGCTGTCCGCATGCTCTCGGAGCGCGCCAAGGTGGCCGTCAGCTTCGATGCCATCGGTTTCATCCTGGGGCTGGGCTACGTGATGGGCCTGCGCAGCTCGATGATCCTGTGCGCGGGCGGTGTCCTCTCCAATCTGGTCCTGGTGCCGCTGGTATGGATGATCGGCCGTGAGCACACGGCTGCGGTCTATCCGGCTGCCATCCCCATCGCCAAGATGACGGCAGCCCAAATCTTCCGCGGATACGTGCGGTTCGTGGGCGTGGGCGCCATCGCGACGGCCGGGATCTTCGGCATTATCAAGTCGATTCGAATCGTCGCCGGATCCTTCGGCGTAGCGGCACGCACCTTTCGCGCCGGCGAAACCGCCTCCGGCGAACGCACCGATCGCGATCTGACGGTGATGACGCTATTGCTGGGCGTGATCGTCAGCGCGGTTGCCGTCGGCGCGCTGCTCGGCACGCTGTCCTCTGCACCCCCGGTGATCCTCATCGGAGTGGTGCTGGCGGTCGTATTCTCCTTCTTCTTCACCAGTGTTGCCGCCAACGCCATCGCCACCACGGCGCGCAATCCAGTTTCCGGCATGACCATGCTCACGATCATCATTTCGTCGATCGTGCTGCTCCGCTTCGGTCTCTCGGGAACCACCGGCATGTTTTTCGTGATGGCGCTGGCCGGGATGGTGTGCACCGCGCTCTCGGTGTCCGGCCAGGCAGTCACCGATTTCAAAGTGGGCTACTGGCTCGGTTCCACGCCGGCGGCGCAGGAGAAGGTGAAGTTCCTGGGCGTGCTGGCTGCCTCCGTGGCCGTGGGACTCACCATCGTGATGCTGGCGCGCGCTTTCCAATTCGGCGAAGCGGTCCCCGGCGACCCCCGCGTGGTCCTGCCTTCGCCCCAGGCTTCCATCATGAAGGCCCTGGTGGAAGGCTTTATGAGCCGGCAGCCGGTAGCGTACCTTTTATTCGGCGCCGGCGCGGCGATAGCGGTTTCGATGGAGATGCTCGGCGTCCCGGCCCTGATTTTCGCGCTCGGCATGTACTTGCCGCTGGAACTGAACACTCCGGCACTGGTCGGCGGATTCCTGGCGCACCTGGTGTCGAAGCGCGATGCGACGGCCAGGGAGCGCGGCGTGGTGATCGCCAGCGGCCTGATGGCGGGCGGCGCGCTGGGCGGCGTGTTTGGCGCGGCCTGCCGGCTCATCCCCGGCTACACCGAAGCCTCGATCCACACCCCGTTCTACGGTAACGACCTGGTATCGCAATGCATCTCCGGCCTCATGTTCCTGGGACTGTGCGCTTACCTATGGTTGAACTCCGTCCGGCGTCAGAAGGAGAATCGAGCATGAGCCCGCTCCTGGAAGAACTCACTGGCAACGCCATCCTGGGCATCGACACACTTTGGGGCGGGGACGTTCTTTGCGCCTCCGGAACCGGCCGTTTCATCGCCGATTCCTGGTTCAGCGACGAGCCCCTGCCGTCCGCTTACAGCGTCGCCGAAGCAGGACCTTTGCGCGCCTCGGGTGGCGTTTCCGCCAAGGAACCCGACGTCGCAGCCATCGACCGCTACCTCGCCAAGGTCGATATTCCGGCCGCCATTGAGGGACTGCGGGCCGCAGGCGCCGCTTGTGGCGGCTTGCGCGGCGAATACCTCATCGGTCTCGCCCTTTGCTTCGGGGCGATGTGGGATCTGGCGATGGAAATCCTCGGCCGCGGCGCGCCGGTCCCTTACGAGCGATGCGTCGAGGCCTCGACTGGCCGGCCGCCGGAAGCTTCCGATCCGCAGAGAAAGCGGGAGCGCGTGGCGGAGCTGCTCGGCAACTCGGGTGAGCTCCTGGCTGCCGTCGATGCGTGGCGCGCCCGGCATCGCGTCTCCATGGCATCCATACGTTTGCTCGGCGCCGCCGTAATCGGCCACTTCGATCAGCTCAGCGCCGCACACGTCGTCCCGCATCTGCCGCCTGAATTCAGTACGGTGCCGCGCGCCAACATCGAGTTTCTCCCCATCCGGGACGCTTGGTTTTCCGGATCGATGAACTACCTGGGGCGCGCCCGCCGCGCGGACGGAAGGCCGGAATACGAAGCCACCTACGAGATCAATGCCTCGCTCGAAACCTCGCTGCCGGAATTCCTCCAGCTGGTCAGCCACGAAGTGGTCCCCGGCCACGTGACCACGTTCGCCTACCTGCAAAACCTGTACACCCGCGGCAAGGTCGGTTTCGAAGCCACCGTCCTGACCATGAATACACGCGCTGCGGCGCTGTTCGAAGGGATCGCCAACAACGCCATTTTGATGGCGTACGGCGTCACGGAGGTCGATCAATTGCCCGACCCCGATCTGCAGATCGGCGTGCTCCTGGCCCTGCTGCAAGACGATGCCAAGAACCAATCGTCGTTTCTAACCTGGGGCGAGGGCGCTGCGCAAGCGTCCGTGGCGGAAGCACTGCGCCGCGATTTCCTGGTATCGCCCGAGCGCGCCGACAAACTTTCCGGCGCCTGGGGCCGCCACCCGCTGCTGGGACGGATGTATCTGCCGGCCTACCGCGCCGGTACCATGCGCATCGCCGAGTTGCGCCGCCGCCATCCTGCATCGCGCCTTCTGCCCGCGCTCTTTGGCGCTCACGGCCTCGTCGACATCACCACGCTCGAACGCGCGCTATAGGGATCAGCGGAGCTGCGACGTTGACAGGCGGAAGCGCCTGTCCCACTTTGCGGTCGAGCGGTTTGCCGGGAAGTGGGGCAGGCGCTTCCGCCTGCCGCCCGATTGTTTCACCCTTCCCGTCCCGTTTTCCCGCCTTTCCCCGCCGTTGCTGTAGATTCAATGATGCAGGAGCCATGACTTCGCACGCCGCCACCGGTCCCCAGCGTATTGTCTGCCTGACCGAAGAGACTACGGAGACACTCTATCTGCTGGGCGAGGACCGGCGAATCGCCGGTATCTCCGGCTACACCTGCCGCCCAGAGGAAGCGCGGCAGAAGCCAAAAGTCTCGGCGTTCACATCGGCCAGGATCGACAAGATCCTCGAGCTGCAGCCGGATCTGGTGATTGGGTTCTCGGATCTGCAGGCCAAGATCGCGCACGATCTGATTCAGTGCGGCGTCAACGTGATGATTTTCAACCAGCGGTCGGTCGACGAAATCCTGGAGATGATTCTGACGCTGGCGCGCCTGGTGTGCGCCGAGCCAGCCGGGCTCAAGCTGGTGGAGGGCCTGCGCGATGATCTGGCGCGGGTGGCGGAATCAGCGCGCAGATTTCCGTGCCGGCAGCGCGTATTCTTTGAGGAATGGATGGATCCGCTGATCAGCGGCATCCGGTGGGTGGAGGAACTGATCGAGATCGCCGGGGGGGCGCCAACTTTTCCACAACTTCGCTACCAGCAGAGCGCAAAGGACCGCATTGTCGATCCGAGCGTGGTTGTGGCTGCCAACCCGGAAGTTATCATCGCCTCCTGGTGCGGCCGGAAAGTGAGTAAGAGGCAGATCCGTTCGCGAGTGGGGTGGGAGTCGATTGACGCGGTCCGCGCCAACCATATCTATGAAGTCAAATCGACCTACATCCTACAGCCCGGCCCTGCCTCGCTGACGGAAGGCGTGCGGCAGCTTCATGCCATTCTGGCGCGTGTTGCGCAATTCCGGCCGGCGCCAGGTCTGGAGCCGGCGGAGAGCCTGGATCCCGACGTAACCTGACGCGAGTCGCGTCGGTCGGAAAGACGTCATTCCGCTCCTGTCGCGCCGGCGTCATTCTTCGCGCTCACGCACAACCCAGAGCGTGATTCCGAGTTCACCCAGCGTCAGCACGCCGGCGGTTGCGTACAGCATGGTTCCGGTCAAGGTGAAACCTGCGGGCGCCACGAACCAGGCCAGCATGCCTACCGCGCACGCGACGGCGCTCCACGCCAGCATGTCGAGAATCGCCGGTAGCGGGCTCGGCTTGGGAGGCAAATCCGGGGAAAGGCGCCGGCTGACGCGGCCGCGGAGCGTGGGAGGCGCGGACACGTCGCCGTACTCCGCGCCTAAAGCCGGTCCAAGATCGGCGAGCGCCTGCGCCAGCGCGCTGCAGGCGGCGCACTGGGCGACGTGCGCATCTACGCGGGCCCGCTCAGTCGCCGCGAGCTCGTCGTAGCCGGCCAGAAGGTTTCCGCACTCAGTGCAAGTTGTCGTCATGCTTCCTTCACCGAACTTCCCATCAATTGAGCCGCCAGTTCCAGTTTGGCGCGATGCAAGAGCGTTTTCACGGTGCCCATCGGCAGGTCGAGCATGCGCGCGACTTCTTCATACGACCGCTCCTGCATGTAATACAGGCGCAGCACCTGCTGATACTGCGGTCGCAATTGCCCAACCATTGCCTCGACGTCAAACCCTGCGCGCGCCGGCGGCCCCGGCAAGGCGTATCCTTCGGCGGCCGCCCGCACCGCCGGATCTTCCATCGAATCGGCGGCGCGCGATCTCCACCCGGCCAGCGCCGTCAGACTGGCGTTGCGGGTAATCGCATAAACCCACGTACTCAGCGCCGATGCGCCGCGAAATCCGGCGAGCCCCTTCCAGATGCGCAGCAGAGCATCCTGGGCGGCGTCCTCGGCCAGCGCCCGATTTCCCACAATCGCCACCGCCAGCCTATAAATCCGGTCCTGGAAGCCGGCAGCCAGCAAATCGAACGCCTCGCGCGTCCGGCCTTGATCGAGATGCTGCCTGATCAGATCTTCCATCGATACCGCGCCGGTGTAGCTGTCATTTTGACAAATGAGCGTCACTGCCGTAACCAGGGCCTCCACGAATCATGCAGAACCTACGTTCCGGCAACCGGTGGCGGATCAAGCGAAGTTGGCTGCGATCACGGTGTGCTTTTTGCGAACTCGATCTTTCCTGTCACCACAAGACTTATCCGGAAAGCTGTAACTTTAGACCCGCCCCAGATGGCCGAATGTTTCATCGCGGATTGAAACATTCACAGGGCCACCCCCGGTCTCAACAGTTGAAAAGGAGAATTCGATACATGTCAGCTGATACGGCCTTTCAGGGAATGCTCCTTCTGGTTGTGGTATTTCTCGCCTTTGTGGCTCTGATTCTGTTCCTGCGCCACCGCGAGGCTCTGTCCCGCCACCAGGAGCGTTTGGCGGCGCTGGACAAAGGGATAGCAATCCCCCTGGACGAAGCCCGCTCGTCCAAATTGCCGCGCATCTATCTGCTGCGAGGGCTGCAATGGTTGTTCGTGGGCGTCGGGATTTCGCTGGTGCTGCTCTCGATGTCCGCCGCCAGCTGGCGCCCGATGTCGGTGGAAGCCAGAATCATCCGGGCGCAGCGCTTGAAGGCCTCGGGCGCCAGCGAGACGCAGGTCAACGAGTTCATGAGTTCCGCCGGGAGCGAGATGGACGGCATGCCCTTCGCGGCGGCGTCCATCGGGCTGGTTCCGATGGGCGTGGGGCTGGCGTACCTGCTTTTCTACCGCAAGGAGTCGCAGCGGGCGGAGGAGCGCGAGGCGAAATCGGGCGCCGCGCCCAAGCAGCTGTAGCCACGGGTGGCCGGTGAATCCGGCTGGATCGGTTTCCCCTGGTTTTACCGGGTGCTCACTTGCAGGCGCCGTTAGGGTGCTTGTTCCACAGCGCCTTCTGTTCGGGCGTCATCGAGGCCCAGACCTGGCCGCGCGAGATGTCATTGGAGTATTCCTTAAGGCAGGGCGGCGTGGTCACGGCGTCGCGGCCGCACGGCGTCACCACCACCGAGCAGTTGCGTCCGCCATATTTGCGGCAGTTATTGGTGGCCACCGATATGGCGCCCGAGCGGTCAAGCCCGGATGCGGCCACGCCCCAGGCGCCGTCCGGCGAGCTCTCCGCCAGCGACAGGCAATTTGTTGGCGCCGGTGATCGCAACCTTGCAGTCCTTATGGCCGCCCCTGGCGCAGCTCAAAATTGCGGATCGGTTGGCGGCGTCCTGAGTCGTTTCGTGCCACGAGGCGCCCCAGTCGAGCGCAGCGGCGGACTTGGCGATGGCGGAGTACCAGGTGCCAGCGAACACCGGGGCGTGCGGAGCGCTCTTCTGATATTCGCAGTCATAATCGGGGATCTGCGTACCAGGGTCAAAACCGGTGATGAAGCAGCCGTCCATGGTTTGCGCGCGGGCCGCGCCGCCGCATCCGACAAACCCGAGACCAAGAAGACCAGCTAGCGTGACGATTACCTGACCCACCATGCTTTCCCCCTATTTCATCCAGCCTGAGCAGCATTTTTTCCGCGGGCAGACTCGAATTCGCCCCTCTACCCTGCCACTGCATCAATCGCCTCTGTCAGCGAAGACAGGTCAAACGGCCCGTCATGCCGCACGCCGTTGATGAAGAAGGTGGGGGTGCCATTCACTCCGCTGCGCACGCCGCTCATAAAGTCCTCGCGTACGCGCTCTCGAAACGTGTGCGCGGCGAGCGCCTCGCCGAGTTGTGCTGCGTTCATCCTGAGCCGGCCCGCATACTGCACCAGGTGGGAAGAATCGAGAGCGTTCTGGTGCGTGAACAGGGCGTTGTGCATCTCCCAGAAGTGGCCCTGGGCGCCGGCCGCCTCAGCGGCTTCTGCCGCCATCTCAGCGTGCGCATGGACCTGCGTCAACGGGAAGTTGCGGAAAACAAACCGCAGACGGTCGCCAAGGTTCGTGCGCAGTTCCTCCACGATGGGGTAGGCGCGTCCGCAGTGGGGACATTCGTAGTCGCCATACTCCACCAAGGTAACGGGCGCTGCCGCCGCCCCTTGCATGTGATCCCGATCCGTCACCGGCAAGGTGAGCCTCGTCATTTCGTTTTCTCCTCCGGCGCGAGATCCTCCAGCGCGGCCAGAATCCCGTCGGCTCCCGGGTTGACACCGACGGGCGACACGTAGCTCCAGCGGATGATTCCTTCGCGATCGATGACGAAGAGGGCCCGTTCACAGAAGCCGTCGTGGGCGCGATACACACCGTACCTGCGGGCCACGGCGCCCTTTGGTTCAAAGTCGGCCAGGAGCGGGAAGTGCAGCTTGCGATCCTGTGCAAAAGCAAGATGGCACCAGGGTCCATCGACTGAAATACCGATCAGTTCCGCCTCATAGCGGTGAAACTCCGGCAGGAGTTCGTTGTACAACGCGGTCTGATCGCCGCAAACCGGGCTCCAATCCGCCGGGTAAAACACCAGAACCACCGGCCGGCCGCGAAACTCGTGAAGAGAAACCAGCTGATCGGGCGTGCTCGGCAGCCGAAAATCGGGAGCGGCCACACCGGACGCCAGCGCGGAAGCCGGCAAAGGTGCCGCGTCGGCACTCGAACTCATTCTGAAGCCCTCCTACGATCGATTGATAAAGAATATCATTATCGAAACGCTCCAGAGGAGCTTGGGGAGGCGGGTGGGAACTGCGGGTTGCTCCAAAACAAATCTCGGGCAGGATGGCGGGTTCAAATGCCATCCTGCCCCACAGGTACTTTGCGGAATCGCCGGTGCCTAGTGGGTGCCGACGAAGTTCAGGGAGATCTGGCTGGTATTTTCCACCGGCTGTCCATCGAGCAGGGTCGGTTTGTAGCGCCACTGCATGACGGCCTGCCTGGCGGCCTGGACCAGCAGCGGATGTCCGGAGATCACCTTCACGGAAGTGACCCTGCCGTCCGGGCCGATGGTGGCTTCGAGCACGACTTGCCCCTTGGCGTTCATCTGGCGGGCCATGGTGGGATATTCAGGCTCCTTGCGGTATACGAGCTGTGCCGGAGCGACCTTGCCACCAGCGGCCGGCACGGTCTTCCTGGCGGCCGGTGCGGGCGCGGGCGTGGGCGAAACGGGCGCGGGCGCGGAGGCGAACATGCTGAGATTCGGATTCACATTCACGCCGGCTTGCGAAGCGGGAGCGGCGCCGGCCAGGTTGGCGTCGGCAATCTCTGTCGGGCTCGCCGGGCGAAGGCGCTGCGTCAACGACGCGGCGTTGAATGCTTTGGGAGCAGCCTTGACCGGCACTGGCGGCGTCACTTCCTCTGGCGCAGCGGCCGTCGGGCTGATTGCCGGCGGGTTGGCAGCCGATGGAGAGGTTGCGGGGCTGGCCGCCGGCTGCTGCGTCTGGTTCGACTTCGCGGCGGTCGTGCTGGGCGCCGGCGATTTGCTGTCCGGCATGGGAGACGGCCGGGTACGCAATGACCGCACGGACTCGGTCAGCGTCTTGGTCTGGTTCTTTCCGGTGACTTCCATGCGGAAGCTGACGTCGCCGCTTACCGGCGTGTAGATGATGCTGCCGGTGGTGAGCTGCGTCGGATCCATATCGTAGTTTTCGTTCTTGTCGCCGTCGTGGATCGATAGTACGCCGTGGGTGGCGTTGGCAATGGCGGCCGAATTCTTGTTCCAGGTGAGCAGCAGATCGGTGCCGCTCGGCTCCACTCGCAGCGTCAATTCAGCTGCCGGCGACTCAACTGCCGCGCTGTGGCGCGAATGCGTTAAAAACCCGGGATAGACGAACAGCAGGACCAGAATGGCCACCGTGGCGGCCACGCCGCCCAGCACCATCATGAGCTTTCCGCTGCCTTGCGACTCGGCGGGCACGCCGCTCAATATTCCCGACATCGGCTTTTCGGCCGGCTTGACGGGGCGGGCGGCTTCGGCCTCTTTGGCACGCGGCGCGTCTTTCACTACCGCAGCCGGCGGCTTCACTTCCTTGGCGGCCGGCTTCGATTCCGGAACCGCCGGGCGGGCCGGCGCCGCGGTCTTCACTTCAGCGGCCGGCGGCTTGGCGGGCGCCGCGGGGGGTTTGGACTCGGCGGGTTTCTTGTCGGCGAGCGGCGGCACCGTGGATTTCGCTTCAACAGAGGGCGTCGCAGCACCGCCATCGCGGCGCAGTCCGATGGGCACCACCTGCGGACGCATGCCGGGCTTGGCGGCCGGCGGAGCGCTTACCGGAGCACTCGCCTGGCTCGGAGGAGGAGGCGCCGCTTCCGGCGGCGTCCACAGCGACGGCGTCAATTGAGAGGATCGGAACGGAAACTCCAAATAGCTGGCTTCCCCGCGGAAAGCTCCTTCTTCGCGAATGAAGAGGCCGCCCACGCTGGTTTTGGTGGCAAACGGCCGCACCAGAAGGGCAATATGATGTGGCTCGCGGAAACGCGCATCCAGAAACGCCAGGTCTTCGGCGTCCAGGCTCAGGCCTTTGCGGCTGTGCGCGCGGAAGAATCCCGTCACGATCATGCCGGGCGCGTTGTGCTGTTCGATCGCGCGCTCGAACCGTCCCAGATCCGCATCCGACAGGCGGTACAACGGACCCCGGCTGTAATCGCACGGGATCGTTTCGTAGTCCTTTACAACCACGCTCAGGGGACTGCCGGTAACCATGGAGCCCAGCAACACGCCGCCGATCTCCGATCCACGCGACGTCAGTGAGCGGAAGTTCTCGATGACTTCGTGCTCCATCCGGTCGATGAGATCGAAAGCGACTCGCACCGCGACCGGCTTTTGGGGAACTTCCCACAGATAAGTTGCCAGGGGCGAGGATTTTACTTCGGTGCGTTCCCGGCGAGCTGTTGATTCAACCATCTCTTTTGGCCTCCCACGCGCGTCAAGTGCGGGCTGTGTTTTGTTTCTACGCGTCAATTTTACCGGAAATTGAAGCAATATATACCCTAAAATTCGCCCAATTAACCAAAAACAACGGTACTGATCAGACTAGGCTTAGCCGATAGCTGCCAAGATATATACCCGTGAATTATCTTTAGTTATTAGAAGGATACTGTCACCATTTACTCTAGCAATTCCCATTTTGAATGCCTATAATGGGCCTGAAAATGAGCGCCAGGACCTGCCAGCTCTGTGGACGGCCCCTCAGTCGTATCTGGGTGGGCGCGGGTGGCGACTTTTGTTCGCGGGAGCACCGAAATCAGTACGGTCTGCGCCTGGGAATGGACCGCCTGCAGGAAGCCAACAAAGTTGCAACCCTGATGCGGCGGCGGGAAAACCTGAAATCGCTGGTGCCGGCCCAGTCGGAGAGCTTTGCTTCCCTGCTGCGGCGCGGTTTTTACCAGAGTCTGCCGTGGGCGGCGCCACCGGCTCCTGCCGAAAACATGCCGAGCATCCGCCCGGTGCTCGAAGCACGAGTTCAACGCGGCGGCAGTTTCTTTTCGCCGGAGGCTCTGCGCCCCAAAGGAAAACAGGCGCCGCGGAGCTCCGGGTATCAGCGGGGCGCGGGAAAAGCAAACGAGCCGATGCTGCGCGAGCCGCGGGAATACAAGATGCAGGTGACGCTGCCCCGCTCGCAATCCGCGCGGGTGTGGGACGGCGCGCGGGCGATGAAAGCGCGGCGGCGCGGGTTTCCGCTGGCACGGCACCGTTCGACGCGCCCTATCGTGTCTTCCGAATCACGCCGCGAACCGCTGGGCGGAGCCACCTATCAACGCGTGGCAGCGCCGCCCCTGGCGCTCGAACTACCAGCCCGCGAAGGACAGCCCGTGCGAGCGGCCGGCAGCCAGCCGATGCTTCCGCCGGCGCGGATGCTGCGCGGCCTGGCTTACGTGCAGGGCAAGAGCCAGTTGCAGTGGCCGGGCGCCGTGGCATCGACCCTGGAGATTCAGGAAGGCCCGACTCCGCGATCCCGGACGCCACTGATCGTCCCCTTGGTACGCACGGTAGCCACACCCCATGGACCGGGGCACGGGCTCTTGCCGGGCATGACGCGCGGCAGCGCGTTGCGCGTTGGCCAGATTTCGCGCGACAGCCAGATGGCGCAGCGCTCCGCCCCGATCGACTGGACGGGAGCCGACTTGCCCACCGTGGTGCTAGCCCGAGGCCACGCCGTGAATGCGAGTCTGCGCAGCGCCGCGTGGAATCGTGGAGGCACGCGCGCCGTGCAGGTAACCCCCAAGGTGGCCGACCTGATCCCGCGGTTCTCGACAGTGTCATTTGAACCGCAGGAGGCGCCCTTCGGCTACTCCACATTCGAAATTCAGAGCGGTATGCCGGCGCTTCCCGTGTCGCAGGCAAGCCCGGCGCCCAAGACCGCCCAGGCGCGCGCCGAGGCGAAGGCAGCCGAAGTCATCCGCCTGGAAGACCGGTTCGATGCCGGCCTGGGCAATTGGGTCGGCGGCGTGAGCGATTGGAAAGTAGACGTGGCAGGCGTGCGCCCCGGCGCGCTGGCCCTGTTCGCGCCTTCGCTCGCCATGATCGACTACGATTTTGAGTTTCTCGCACGGATCGACCAGAAGAGCTTGAGCTGGGTGTTCCGCTCGGCAGACGAGCGCGACTATCATCTGGCCACGATTGCAAATTCGCCGCAGGGCCGCACGTTCACGCGGTCTTCGGTGATCGACGGCGCGCCTGGGCTGAGCGTTACTACGCCGGTGCGCCAGGTGGCGAACCCCAAGGCCGCGGTGACCATCCACACGCGCGTCCGGGGCAACGATTTCACGGTTTCCATAGATGGCGAAACCATCGAACGGTGGAGCGACAACCGCCTCGCGATTGGCGGAGTGGGATTCTTAGGCGAGCCGGACAACCGGGCGCGTCTCTATTGGATGCGTCTGGTGACGGGCGCGTCCGACCGGTAAGGAGGTCTGAAGAGAATGAGCAGCAATCCAATTCGAACCAGCGCTAAGGTTCAGCCCTTGCGTGGCCCGGCGCCAGACATGCAGGACAAGGAAGGGGCTGGCGTGAGCGGCCCCGGTTACCTGGCGCGCGCGGTCGCGTTGCACCTGGCCGGCAAGCGGGATGAAGCCCTCAAACAGTTGCAGCGCGCCATCGCCGCCAACGAAGCCTCGCCGGAAATCTACCGCGCGATGGGGCACATCCAGTTCGAGTTGGCCGACCACAAGGAAGCCGCCAAGAGCTACCGCGCGTTGACCCAGATCAAGCCGCAGTACGGCATGGGCTGGTTCAACCTGGCCGTGTGCCTGGAGCGCATGGGCGCCTGGGAAGAGGCCGCGGAGGCGTTTGGAAAGGCGTCGACGCTGGAGCCGAATCACCTGGACGCGCACCTCGGGCTCGGCGTGTGCCACCTGCGCCTGGAAGATCCCAAGAGCGCTCTGTTCTCCTTCGAACACGTCCTGTCGGCTGCGCCGCAGCATGAGGACGCCCTGTTCGGCAAGGCTGCCTCGCTGCAGTCCCTCGATCACGCCGACGAAGCCGCGGCGATCTACCAGAAGATCCTGGAGCGCAACCCGGATTCGGAAGAGTCGCTGGCGAACCTGGTGCTGATCGGCATGTCGAAGGAAGATTTCGACATGGTGCGCGAGTATTCCGAACGCCTGCTGGAACTCAAACCCGAGTCCACGGTGGCGCTCGAAGGACTGGCAGCCTGGGCGGCGGCGTCGGACGAGCACGCGCTCACCGCCAAGTTCTGCAACCTGTTGGTCAACGCCGTGCCGGGCCACTTCGAAGCCTGGTTCAACCTGGCGCTGGCGCACCAGAAGTCCGGACGCTGGCAGCAGGCGGCGGAAGCGTACCAGGAAGCAATCAAACTGCGTCCGCAGTCTTCCGAAGCGCACACCAACCTGGGTGTCGTTCACGAACAGCTGGGCGATATGGCCGCGGCCCGCGCCGACTACGACCGCGCCATGGCCGCTCAGCCGGACGCTCTGGCGCCGATGTGGAACGTGGCGCTGCTGCAGGAGCATGCCGGCCAGCACGACGAGGCCGAGCGCTGGTACCGCCAGGTTCTGGAACGCGCCCCGAAGGAAGAAGAAGCGCGTTTCCGGATGGGCTACCTGCGTCTCAAGCGGGAGGACTACCGCGGCGCCGTCGAAGCCTTCGAGGGCTGCCTGAAATACCGCCCGTACTGGCCCGAAGCGCAAGCCAACCTGGCTCTCGCGTATTCGGGACAGGGTGACAGGGAACACGCCGAGCGGCTCTACGACAAGATGCTCGAAGCCGACCCGAAGAGCGTCGATGCGCTGCGCGGCATGGCGGCGCTGGCCATCCAGTCCAACGACTTCAACACGGCGCTCGAACATCACGTGCGGCTGATTGATCTCGGCGAGCGCTCGCCCGAGGTGCTGTACAACGCCGGCCTGATGTACGAAAAGGCCGATCAGCCGGACAAGGCAGTCCGCCTCTATCGGGATGCGCTGGCACTACAGCCCGATATGCCGGAAGCTTTGCTGAACCTGGGCCGCATTCTGGAGTCGACCGGCAAGAGCGAAGAAGCTCGTGCCTGCTGGAGCAAGGCGCTGGATGCCGAGCCCGCATTGGCGCAAGGCTACTTCGGTCCCACGATCGAATAAGCGATCGGCGGCCGCCGGGCACGCCCGGCTCGCGCGCACGCGCCCTCAGACCGAATCACTTCATGGACGCAGTGGCTCCTCCCTTGAGTCGCGTCCGTGCGTCATCGAGAAGCACGGCAGGGCCTGCCCGACCGCGGCTCCAGCTTAGCTGGTTACATTCGTCACTTGCATTTCGCGCCGCAATCTTAGTCCTGTCCATGCCAAGGGCGGACGTGTTAGAGTGATTGAACAGTAGTGGAGGGATCGCGATGAGGCTTTGGGTGAGTGTCGTAGCGGTGGCCGGCCTGATTCCCCCCTCTGTCGCCCTGGCTTGGCAGGATCCTGCGCAAATTCACCAACTGGAAACCGCCGGCGACGCCACTGAGGCGCGCAGCATCCTGGCCGGCGCCGTACAGAAGAACCCGGAGAGCATCACAGCCCTCCGTTCCTACGCCGAGTTCCTCGAAAGGTACGGCCAGCCGGAGGCGCGCGCGATATACGCAAAGCTCCTCGCACAGTTGCAGCGGGCCGGCGACGCCGCGGAAGTATCCGAGATCGCGCGCCGCATTGAGACGCTCGATTTGCTGGACGGAAGCCGCGAGGCCCTGACGCGCGATCGGGCATCAGGCCGCGCCGCTGCCGGAAGCGCGCTTCCCCCCGCCCCGGCAGGAGACCAAGGCGACGCCTGGCCCACCGCCGCTATACCCGGACCCATGAGGTCATTCGCGCGCATGTCGGCCATTCTGCCGGAAGCGAAGCCGGATGATGTCCTGCCGGCCCTGGCGCGGAATATCGTGACCAACGGCTACCAGGCCTCGCACAGCAACGAAGCGCTCGAACAGACCGAGTACCTGAAACTGCTGCACCGGTACCTGGCGCAGGCGCACGAGCTGGAAAAACTGGCGGGCGAGCACTACGCGATTCAAGTGCCCAATTGCGACTCGCCTAACGTGGGCGAGCTGCTCCGGATTCTCGGCTTCCGCATGCGCGGCGGATGTGGCTCCGAGGTCGTGCTGGAGACCGTGAACGCGGGGCGGGCGTTCTTGACCACCGATTCGGGTTTTCCGCTGAATCGCCTGGAGGATGCGCTCCGCACCAACCGGCCTTTCAGCTACGATTTTCATCCCACGCTGGTGCCTGTGCTGTTCGGCCCTGGATACTGGACCGCGGGGAGCAAGGAACCGGATTTCATCGAAGCGCTGATCTCCGACCCGTCATTGTGCCGGCTCTACCTGGGGCTGTCCAAACTGGATCTGACTACCGCTACGGCCATGCACGATTCAGGCACGCTGGCTCACCTGCGGGCGTATGCCCACGTATTGGACTTCTTCGGCGGCCAGTTCGAGCTTCGCGGAGGTAAAGCGGTGGTGCCCGGCGGCGCACGCTCGGCGGCGGCTTGGGGCGAGCTCGTCGGCGCCCCGCCGGACCACGGAGCAGAATTCTTCGACAAGCTGCTGGCCAAGGACGATGGCTGGCTGGCCAGCCTGTTCGATGCGCTGGCGCGCATCAACACGCCGGTGCGCGACTATCTGACGGACCCGGTGCGGATGAAGCGTTTCTACGCGGCGGTCCGCGGGAAGATCACCAGCCCCGGCCCGGCGCGGCCCGTGTTTCGCTCCAACAGCGACATGATGCTGCTCACCACCCGCCTGCAGCTGGATGCCGACGGCAGGCCACACATTCCCGGCAATCTGGAAGTGTGGAAGGGCCTGTTTACCAACAACCCGCAAGGCCGTTACGACGGTAAGCTGACGCGCCTGGCCGCCACGTGGAAGGATCCGGACGATCTGCTGGAGGCGCTGTTCGCGCTGTGCCGGAAGACGGTGGAAAACGAGCCGCTCAAGATCTTCATGGCGCTGACCGACATTGAACGCGGCCGCACCAAGCCGCTGGAGGCAGCCACCGTCGAGCGTTTGGCCCGTTCGTGGCGCGTGTACGGCAGCCAGTATTCCGTTTTCAGCGAGTCGCGGCAGTTGAGCGACAAATCGATCAACCAGTTTCTGGATACCGCCGATGCGCTGACGCGGCTGCGCGATCCGGGGCTGCGCGCCGATGCCGGCGGGACCTTCCAGGCGTTGATTTCGCTTTGGCAGATTCTGGTGCGCCAGCAGACGATTGCGGACCGCAACGCCGATTCGGCTTTTGCCGCCATTGCCACGGGCTTCGCCGATGTCCATAACGCCCGCGACGCGTTCGACCAGGGGCACCGGGGTTTCCAGGTGCTGATCGAAGCGGCGGCAAAGCCCGCCGACTCCGCAGCCGGACCCCAGGAACACATTGCCGACCTGCTGGCCGGCGCCGCCGATTCCGACGACGTAGAAACACGGCAGGAGCTCGAAGAGCAGATGCTCCGCATCCTGGACGCGCAGCGCCTGATTTCGCTCGACACGCTGTTCCAGTTGGGCGATCTGCTCGAGAGCGGCCAGCGGCCGGACAAGGCGGCCATCGCCCAGCTGGCAAAGCTGACGGGGCGTATTGCGGAGCTGCCGCTGCCGCGCTCGCCCCTGACGGGCAATGAGCGCAATGCCATGGGCTTCGGCTTCTGGACCGAGAAACATTTGGATGCCGAGCGCAAGCTGAACCTCCGGCTGGCGGTGGAAAAGGCCAACGGCGATCCCGCCCGCCTCAAGGAACTGCCGGAATTGCTGGCCCCGCTGCTGCGCGATTCCCTTCTAGGCCTCAGCTACGCTTACTATGCTCCGCCCGGAGCGCAGGTTCTCCTCACCAACCCGATGTTCGTGCGCAGCCACGATTTCATCGGCAGCGAAGGCCAGGGGCATATGTGGAGGCCCACCGAACCCTACGGCTCGGGTTGGCCGTCCAACGGCGGCGGCCGGCTGGTAGGCTCCCTCTCCACTCTGCCGTACGCCCTGGCGGAAGCGGAACAGAATTTCCTGGTGCCCGTCGAGACCCAGGCGCTGATTTGGGGCGACCTGGTTCCGCAGATGATTCTGAGCGCCAAGATCCCCCGTTGGTGGAACGTCACGCCCGCCCAAATGCACTGGGTGGGACTGAATTTACGCTACGGCCGCGAACTGCTCGCCGATGGCGCGGCGGATGAGAAGACGCGCGAAGCGGCGATGACGGAACTGGGCCTCCTGGCCGCACCCGCGCGAACCGCCAAAGTGCGGCACCTGATCGAACAGGGACGCGTCAGAGAAGCCGTCGAACAGGTGACTCCGGCGGAGTTGTTCTGGCTCAGCCGTGGACTGGAACCGGCGCGCGGCACAGATCGCTCCCCGCTGCGCATCGAGATCGACCGGCTCACCAGCGAGGTTCCCGTGCGCGTCAGCGTGGCGGCGATTTCGCGCGCTTTCGGAGCGCCGAAACCGACCCTGGCCACCTCCTATCAGCCGGAGCTGCTGAACGTGCGGACGTTCCCCACGCTGATGGGTTACTCAAGCCGCATCATGGCGGAAAGCTGGGAATCAAACACTCTGTATTGGGTAGCTTTAGCCGACGAGCTGAGCTTGCGGCCGGCACAGCTCAACGTCCGCATCCCGGAATGGACCGAACAACTGGTCGAGCACATTTTCGCTTCCCACCTGGAGGACTGGCCGGCGGTGCTGCGGTCGCTGCGCATGGTTGGCGACGACGTCCGCGAGCACGCGCGCGGCGCGTCGGCTGATCAAAAGGCGGCCCTCCAGCAATTCGAAACCGGGCGATCACAATGACACTGTCCAGACGAGGGTTTCTGGCTGCCGCCGCGGGCGGCACGCTGTTGCGGGCGCAGGACGGGCAGCGGCCTGTCTTCCGCGTCAAGGTAGACATGGTGGTGCACAGCTTCCAGGTCACCGACAGCAAGAACCATTACATCAACGGCCTCAAACCGGGTGATTTCCGCATTTTCGAAGATGGCATCCCGCAAAAGATCGCGACCTTTGCCGAGGGCGCCAACACGCCGGTGGCCGTTAACGCCGACGGCACCACGACGCCGCTGCTGAATGCGAACAAAGGCGTGATGCCCGGGGTGGAGCGGCCCGACGCCTTCGTCGGCACTAACGTGTTCGTTCTGTTCGATACCAGCAACTTCATGTACCGCGGCTTTGTTTACGCCGAAGACGCGATCGCCGACTTCGTGCGCGGCCTGGATCACGCCGATTCGGTGGCCGTGTATACCTTCAGCCGCAACCTGTCGCGCGCAGCGTCGCTTACCCGCGAGCACGGCGACGCCATCGCCGGCCTGCGCAACGCCGTGGCGGGCGACGACACGGCGCTTTACAACGCGCTGCTGCTGACCCTGCGCGATGCCGCCAAAGTCCCCGGACGCAAAGTGGTGATCGTGTTCTCCAACGGCCCGGATAACGCCAGCATGGTGGCCCCCGACGACGTGCGCGCCGTGGCGGAAGACGAAGGCATCCCGATTTATGTCATCTCCACTAACGAGGTGAACAAGGATCCGATTTCGAGCGGAGTCTTCCGCCGCATCGCCCAGCGCACCGGCGGAAAAGCCTATTGGGCTCGCACCTGGCAGCGACAGGTGGAGGCATTCGACGATATTCGCGAGGACATGAGCAACTCCTACACGATTGCCTACTACCCTGCCGCCAATCCGAACGAAGGCTTCCGCAAGATCACGGTCGAAATCGTCAACGACCCGGGCAAGAAGTACCGCATCCACTCCAGGCCTGGATACCGGCCCAGCCGGACGTTCTGAGCCGCTCTCTCGTCGTTGATGCTTGCGCTACTTGGCCGCAACGTGCTTCTTTTCGTAGGCGGCGAACTCGGCGCGGTATTTTTCGTAGCCGGACCGGCCCATCAGGCCGAAGGTGAACTTCTTCCCGAGCTCGACGCCTTCCTGGTTAAACGCGTCTATGTTCAGGAGTTCGCCGATAACGGCCGTCTGGAACTCCATCATCTGCAGAAACGCGCCCAGGTGCTCTTCATCTACTCTGTCCAGCGTCACGGTGCAATTGGGCCGGTGATCCTGCACCATCGCGGCCGCCGTGGAGCGCCGCTCGGCGTCAATCAATTTCGCCAGTGACTGACCGCCCAGCGAATCGAACGCGGCGAGACCGGTATCCGCTTTAGGAATCTGGCCCACCGAGTGGAAGCGCTTGACCGCCCAGAACGTGAACACTTTGTCGTTCGGGCCTTCGATGTACAGCTGCACTTGCGAATGCTGATCGGTGGTGCCGAGCGCCGCCACCGGAGTCTGGCCCGTGTTGACCGTCTCGCCCTTGCGATTCTGCGCCTTGCCCAGCGATTCCGCCCATAGCTGCCGGAACCAAAACGCGGTGCCCCACAAATGATTCGAATAAGCGAACGCCACCTGGATGGTCTTGTTCTTGCGGGTCCAGATTAGCCAGTGATAGAGTGCGGCGCGCAGCGCGATGTTCTGCTCCAGGTTGGGCAGCCAGCAGATGGCGGTCATGCGCGCGGCGCCGCGGCAGAGTTTGCCGATATCAATGCCGATGAGCGCGGCCGGGACGAGACCGACCGGGGTCAGAACGCTGAAGCGGCCGCCCACATTCTCCGGAATGCCGAAGACGCGGTAGCCGGCGGCGCGTGCGAGCTCGTACAAGTCGCCCTTGCCCTCCGTGGTCACGGCCACGATGCGGCCGGCCGGCGCGGCGACCGCCTGCTGCAGCCACTCGCGCACAATGAGAAACGTCGCCACCGTCTCGGCCGTGCCGCCCGATTTGGCGATGACCACCACCAGCGTCTTGTGAGGGTCCATCGATGCCAGCGCCGCCGCGGTGAAATCGGGGTCCACGTTATCCAGCACCACCAGCCGCGGGTGATCCGAGGTAAAGGCGCCCTGGACGGGGTGGGGCCCGCGAATACCGCAATCGAGTGCCCAGGGTCCCAGTGCGCTGCCGCCGATGCCAACGACACACACCGTGTCGTAACTTCCGCGAACTTCCGCGGCAAAGCGGCCAATGGCACGAATCACCTTGGATTGAAATGGCAGGTGCGGGAAGCCGATTAACCCCGCTTCGCTCTGCTTGCGGAACCCGGCGAGCGCCTTCAACGCCTTGGGCTGCGCGCGCTCCACCTCCGCGCGGGTAACTCCGTGGGCCCTGCCCACCATGTCGGCCAGCAGGTTCGTTTCGTCAAAGTGAATGTTCATGGATGGCGCTCCGGAATCAGAATGAGTGCGAGAAATCCGATTGTACCGTAGCGCGTGCGGTGGGGCAGGCGCTTTCGCCTGCCAACCTTGTGTCACTCGGGCAGCGTGAACAGGTATGCGGTCAGGTTCTTCTTGTCTTCGGCCGACAGCTGGTACGGCGGCATGATGGACCCGGGCGACAGCTTCTGCGGGTTGGCAAAGTGGTCGTCCACCCAACTCCGCGCCTGGCGCCGGGCAAGGCCATTGAGCGGCGGACCCACTTTCATGCCTACGCCGTTCACCATGTGACACGCAGCACAGTGCTGGGTCTGGTAGACGACCGCGCCGCGCACCGCAAAGTCCGGCGCGTCGGCCAGCGCGCTGGCGTTCTCCGGCGTCAGCTTGAGCAGAAACGCGGCCAGCGAATTCAATTGTGTATCTGCCAGCGCCACGGGCGGCATGGCGCTGCCGGGACGCACGGCGGCGGGCTGCTTGAAATGGCGGATCATCCACGCCGCGTCCTTGTGGACGGCGGTGCGCGTCAGATCCGGTCCGCTGGAGGAACCCGCGGAATGGCAAGCGGCGCAGTTTTCGTCACGGAAATAGGCGATGCCGGCCATTTCCTCCGGCGACAGCTGGATCCAATCGGTCGGCGCCGAGTAGTCCACCTGCGCAGTCGCTTCGTGCGGCGTCGACATCACCGCCGCGGCAGTCAGGCCGCCCCATCCAATCGCCGCCAGCAAGACGAAGGCGATCGCCACCGTCCTCTTGGTCACCTTCACCATCTGACCCCGATCGATAAACGGCACCGCGATCAGTGCCAGAACCGCCAGACCGGGAAGAACGGTGCTGCCGACGATTTCGAGCGGCCCTTCAAAAAACTTGAGCGTCTGAAACAGAAACAAGAAATACCATTCGGGGCGCGGGATGTAGCTGGTGTCGGTTGGGTCCGCCAGTTGCTCCAGCGGCACCTTGACCACCACCGCCGCGGTGAACAAAATGGCGAAGGCGAGGAAGATGGCCGCCGTGTCCTTGAACACCTGCACGGGGTAGAACGGCTTCTTGGGCAGCGCTTCATCGCCGGGCTGCGGGGTCACGCCGTGCCGGCGGACCAGATAGACGTGGGCGAGGATGAGCACCATCGTCGCCGGCGGCAGCAGCAGCACGTGGACGGCATAAAATCGCGCAAACGTGACCACGCCGACGCCTTTGGCCGCGCCCAGCAGGCGCGTCATATACGGTCCGGCGAGCGGAGCGGAAGCGGCAATCTTGGTGGCCACCACGGTACCCCAGTAAGCGCGGTTGTCCCACGGCAGCAGATAGCCGGTCAAGCCATAGGTCAGCGTGAGCAGCAGCAAAACCACGCCCAGCATCCACGTCGTCTCGCGCGGCTTCTTGTAGGCGCCGAAGACAAAAACCTGCACCATGTGCAGAACCACGACCATGATCATCATGCTGGCGCCCCAGTGGTGCAGCCCTCGAATCAGCCTCCCGCCGGTGACCTCGGTCAGGATATAGCGCAGGCTGTTGTAGGCTTCGCCCGGGGTTGGCGCGTAGTTGAAGGCCAGCAGAATGCCGGTGAAGGCCTGGGTGAGAAAAAGGAACATCGCGACACTGCCGAACACCTGGTGACAGCCGCCCGATGCCGGAATCTTCTCATCGAGGAAATGCTCGACGGCGCCCGGCAGGCCGGTGCGATCCTCGAGCCACGCGAGCAGGCTCTCCAACTGCCGCTTCATACCTGCCTCTGGTTCGAAATCTGGAGGGGTCCGACCATCAGCCTGCCGTTCTCCACCTTGGTTTCATAGCGATCGAGCGGCCGCGGCGCCGGCCCGGAGATGACAGTGCCGTCCATCCGAAACAGCGAGGAGTGACAGGGGCACAGGAACTGCTGGCGTCCGTCATCCCAGTGGTAGGCGCATCCCAGGTGGGTACACTGCGGGCCAAACGCCGTCACGCCGCCATCGGCGCGTTTCACCACCCAGGCGGTGTCTTTTTCGCTGACCACCTTCCAGGCGTCGGCGCGGCTGCGTCGGAAAGCGACTTCGATCGGCGCACCGGCCTGAAATCTGTCTACTTCTCCGATCTCAATCCAGGAATCCTGCTGCCTGGACTTGGACGGTGTCAGCAGGTACGCCAGCGCGGGCAACCCCAATGCGCCGGCTATGGCCGCACCCAAGCCGCAAATCGCCGCTTGCAAAAGGGCGCGCCGGGAGCTACCGGGCGCAGCATCCGCCGGCTCTGATTCGCGTTCTTCCATCTGCCTGGCACCCCTCCGGTGATGAATTCGTTCCTATCATATCCCGGGAGGCGCCAGGCAAATGTCGAGGATTTGCGCCGTCTGTGTAACTTCGGCGTAAAAACGGCGAGGGTATAGCGTTGGCGGGCGAGGCGTGCCGCGGTGCCCTGCCCTACGCAGACGGATTCAATCGGAATCGACGTCCGACAACTGCGCGTCCAGATCCGCCAGGGCCTTTTTGAGCAGAGTCCGGTAACGCGGGTTCTGCGACGATTCCAGTTCTCGCACCACTCGTATGCGCGACAAAAGAATCGTTTCCTTTTTGCGGATGATTTCGAGCTGATCAGGAGGAAGTGTGTTTTGCTCTTCGGCGCTCTGGTAATGGTTCTCAGCAGCGTCGATCTGCGCCGCGACCGACTTGCTTTCCCAACCTCGG
>CAZZHN010000047.1:0-23858 GCA_964654065.1 uncultured Solibacteraceae bacterium | reverse complement strand
TCCAGTGGAGGCCGGCATCTACCGGCTGAATCGCGTGAAGGACGAGTCGAAGGTCGTCGTAGAGTGCTCGGACCGGGATGAGCGCGAGTTGCCGCAAACCTTCGTCGATTATGAAGAGAAGCCGCGCGAGTACATGCTCAGTGCGGTGAACACCGTCGTTGACGTCCACACCCGCGTTTCCGATCTTTACAGCGCCCCTTACAGCCAGATCGGCGAGCAACTCCGGCTGACGATCGAGATCGTCAAGGAGCGCCAGGAGAGCGAGCTCGTCAACAACAGCGAATACGGCATGCTGCATAGCGTCGCGCCGGAACAGCGGATCAAGACGCGAGCGGGCGCTCCGACGCCGGACGATCTGGACGATCTTCTCAGTAAGGTGTGGAAGGAGCCAGGCTTCTTTCTCGCGCATCCGGCGGCCATCGCTGCCTTCGGCCGGGAGTGCACCTTCCGCGGCGTGCCGCCTCCGACGGTCTCGCTTTTTGGATCGCAGTTCGTGACATGGCGCGGCATCCCGCTCATCCCGTCTGACAAGCTCGCCGTGAAAAGCGGCAAGACCAGTATCGTGTTGGTTCGCACTGGGGAGCGGCGCCAGGGGGTAATCGGTCTCTATCAGCCGAATCTGCCGGGTCAGCAAACCATCGGGCTGTCGGTCCGCTTCATGGGCATCAACCACAAGGCCATCGCTTCCTATCTAGTCTCGCTGTATTGTTCCCTTGCGGTTCTAACCGACGACGCGCTGGCGGTGTTGGACGGCGTGGAAACGGGAAAGTACCATGAATACAAATGATGCGGACGCGGTGAGGCCGCCTCAGGGGTGGCCTGAAGTAGAGGCAATCGAGCGCCTTGCGAATCAGTTCTTCGAGGCGCTTCCCACCAGCTCTCTCGATCCCCTGAGCCCGCTGGCAGAGGCAACGGCGCCCGTGATCGGGCTCCCGGGGGAAGCCGAATTGCGCGCACTACTCGCCCCTGCAGCACAAGGTGGGGCACCGCGACCAGAAGCCGCGGCTGCCTCGTATTACTTTCTCGACTACGCGCCACCGGACCTGCACGCGGTCTCCGTCCCGGAATTCCAGGCCGTTGGCGCGGTCCTTTCAACTGGAGGAAGAGGACTGTTTGATGTCCTCCAGATCCGCCGGGACTTTCCGATTCTGCAGGAGCGTGTGAATGGCCGGCCGCTGGTCTGGCTGGATAATGCGGCAACGACGCAAAAGCCGCAGGCGGTAATCGACCGCCTGAAGTACTTCTACGAACACGAGAACTCCAACATTCATCGCGCCGCTCACGAGCTCGCCGCGCGGGCTACCGACGCCTATGAGGAGGCGCGGGAGAAAGTGCGAGGCTTCCTCAACGCATCGTCCGCCAAGGAGATTGTTTTCGTTCGCGGTGCGACCGAAGCGATTAATCTGGTTGCGCAGAGCTGGGGCCGGCAATACATCGGTCCGGACGACGAAATCATTGTGACCTGGCTGGAGCACCATGCCAATATCGTTCCCTGGCAGCAACTGGCGACGGAAAGGGGCGCGCGGCTGAAGGTGGTCCCCGTCGATGACAGCGGCCAGGTCCTGCTGGACGCCTACGGCAAGCTGCTTGGCCCCAGGACGAAGTTAGTTTCGTTCACACAGGTATCCAACGCCCTGGGCACCGTCACGCCCGCCAGGCAGATCATTGAAGGCGCGCGCAGCGTGGGAGCGAGAGTTTTACTGGATGGAGCGCAGGCCGTTTCGCACATGCCCATCGATGTGCAGGATCTCAACCCCGACTGGTACGTCTTTTCCGGGCACAAGGTATTCGCGCCTACCGGAATCGGCGTTTTGTACGGGAAAGAGGAGCTGCTGAACCAGATGCAGCCATGGCAGGGCGGCGGCAATATGATCAAGGACGTGACGTTTGAGCGCACCTCCTATCAGCCGGCGCCGGGGCGGTTCGAAGCGGGAACAGGTAACATCGGCGATGCCGTTGGTCTCGGCGCAGCGATTGATTACGTCAGCCGGATCGGGATGGAGCGCATCGCCGAATATGAGCACCAATTGATGCTATATGCCACCCGGTTGCTGAAGGAGATCCCTGGACTGCGGCTCATCGGCACCGCGCCGGAGAAGGCCGGCGTGCTGTCGTTTGTGATCGAAGGGCTCCGCAACGAGGATATCGGGTCGGCGCTGAACCAGGAAGGCATCGCGGTGCGCGCCGGACACCATTGCGCGCAGCCGATCCTGCGGCGTTTCGGCGTGGAAAGCACGGTGCGCCCGTCTCTTGCGCTCTACAATACGTGCGCCGACATCGACGCACTCGTCGCGGCCTTGTCGCGGATTATGTCCGCCCGCAACCCCGTCTTCGCTACTGGCGCGCGCCCGGAGCTTGCATAACTCGACCTTCCGGCGGCACGCCTGTCGAATCAAGAGGCCGAAACCGTTTGAGGCCTAGGAAATGCTGCGCTGCTCTGCGGCAGACTGTAGGGAAGTCTGGCTGTTTTCCAGGCATCGAATCCGCCGGTAAGATTCGCAATGTCCCGGAAGCCGGCGCGACGGAGCAAACTGGTCGCGATGGAGCTTCGATAACCACCTTTGCAGTGCGCCACCAGGGGCTTGCCTCCATCTAACTCGCCAGCCCGGGCTGCGAGATGCGCGAGCGGGATGCGGATCGAGCCTTCTAAGGCTCCTCCCATGATTTCCGAAGGTTCCCGCACGTCCAGCACGGTGGTCTGATCACGCTCCGTGTCCAACAGGGAGGCGAGATCACGGACCGCAATTTGTGGAAGAGATGCCACCCGGTAGCCGCTTGCGAACCAGCCCGCAATCCCATCTTCGAGATATCCGCTGACTTTTTCGATTCCCACGCGTGCCAGCCGCATCTGAGACTCCCGGACACGATCCGGGTTTTCGCCGGAGATGATGAGGCGGGCGTCCAGGCCCAGAATGCGCGCCGCCCAGGAGGCGAATTGACCGTTGAGTGCGATGTGGATGGATCCGGGAACGTGCGCTGCGGCGAACTGCGCCGCCGGGCGCGTATCGAGGACAATGGCGCCTTCCGATTGGAGCCTCAGTACTTCGGAAGGAGCGAAAGGAGTCAGCGCCGCCAGACGATCCAGAGAAGCCGCACCCCGGCGGTTCAGCTCGGCGTCACGCGCGAAATACTCGGGCCGCGCCGGCAGGCCTTCGATCAGGAGGTGTATGAACTCCTCGCGACTCCGGGCCTGGAGCGCATAGTTCGAGCGCCGCTCCCGGGCGATTGTGGACGAGCTCTCCGAGCTCATTTGGCGGCCGCAGAGCGATCCGGCGCCATGGGCGGGGAAGATCTCGGTGTCGTCCGGCAGCGTGAGCAGCTTTTCCTGGAGACTGCTGTACAGGAAGCCAGCCAGCTCCTTTGGCGTGTAATTCCGGGATAGGTCCGGCCGGCCTACATCGCCGACAAAGAGAGTGTCTCCCGTGAAGACGGTCCTGGGCCGGGCAGAATGTTCGGTGTCGGTCATGACGATGCACAGACTCTCCATCGTGTGGCCGGGAGTCTGGAGGAATTCGAGGCGGCAACTGCCGAATTGAATGGTGTAGCCATCTCGAACGGCTATGTGGCCGAAAGCCGCGCCCGATCCCTCGCCGATATAGATGCAGGCGCCGGTGCGTTCCGCGAGTTCGCAATGACCGGAGACAAAGTCGGCGTGGAGGTGGGTCTCAATGACGTGCTCGATCCTGACTCCGGCGCGCCGCCGCCTCAAATGTATAAGTCGACATCCCGCTGCGGGTCGATGACGGCGCCTACTCCTCCTGAGCTAATGAAGTAGGACGCGTGAGCGAGACAGCCGAGATAGAAACGCTCCACGTGAATAGCTTCCATTCTCCTCCTAAACAAGTAGAGTATAGCGCAGATCCTTCGATGGGCGCGTTAGCAACAGTACCGATAAGTGTAGTACTGCCTTCGCACATCTCGGCGCGCGACTCTCTTGACAGCTCTGTAAATTATATATAACATCTATAGACAATATGGAGATTGAGGAGAGTTGGGGCGGCAGATTCCGGTCGAATGCTCTTGATAGCGAGGATTGGCAATGCTCTCCATCTAGTGTTTTAAGTGGCTTATTTTATTTAGCTTAGGACTTTGGACACAGCCCCGGCACACACAATGGAGGCATCGCACTCGTAGGAGGACAAGGATGCAGGCAACCTCGATTCGCACGATTCATAATCCACTGCGGTGGTCTTCGGAAGAATCGCCGGGCCAGGGTCATCCGGCAGTGGTGTCGCTGTTGGGCCTGGCCGTTAGCGAGACCCACGCGCAAGGTGCGTACATCTACCGTTTTGAGACGCAGTCCGTGACCGCTCGCGTCGAATCCTGGGCGGGTCTGCCGCCAACCGAAACAGCGCTTGTTGCGGAAGTGGCCCGTCGCGCGGCCAGAACGCACTTTGGCCGTAAAGCACCTCTCGTCGTGCACGAAAAAGCATGGCTGGATCCACGGTTCGCGCCTCTGCCGGAGTTCACCAGGAACCGGTTTGAAGGAGTGGCATCCATCCCCCTGCTGAATTCCGGCGCCGTGATGGGGATGATCAACGTGTGCCGTTCGGCCCCGATCAGCCTGCCAGCGAGTCGGCTTTCATTCCTGCTGGCACTGAGTGTGCCGGTTTCGGCGCTGCTCGCGGGGGAGTCGGACAGGGAGCGCTTGCGGCGCGAGGTCGAAAGTCTGAACCAACAACTCGTCGACCGAAAACTGCTCGAACGCGCCAAAGGCCTGATTCAGGCGCAGTTCGAGTGGAGCGAAGAACAGGCCTACCTTCACCTGCGCAATTTGAGCCGGCGACGACGGATTCCCTTGCGGCAAATCGCCATCGCAGTGATCGATGGCATTCCGTTGGTGGAGCGGGCAGTATGACCACGGTCCTGTCCTTTCCAACCCGGAAAGACTTTCTGTTGACGATGGCGGGCGCGGCAGTATTATTGGCGTCAGCACGCGGGAAAACGCCGGGCCGCAAGATTCTCATCGTGGTCGCCCATCCGGACGACGAATACGCTTTCGCTGCGACCGTGTATCGGATGGTGCGCGAACTGGGGTGGACTGCCGATCAGGTGGTGATCACAAATGGCGAAGGTGGATATCGATACTCGGCGCTGGCAGAAGTGGTGTATGGAGTGCCGCTCGCCGACGAGGCCGAGGGCCGGGCTCATCTGCCGGCGATCCGGAAGGAAGAAACCATCCGTGCCGGGAAAATTCTCGGCATCCGCCGTCACTACTTTCTCGACCAGGAGGATTCCGGTTTCGACACCGATGCCTCCGCCGCGGACTCCAGCCGTTGGCACAAGGATCGTGTCCTGGCGTTCCTTTCCAGCCTTCTCGACCGGGAGCACTATGATGTAATCTTCACGCTTTTGCCGACCGACCAGACCCACGGCCACCACCTCGCGGCCACCCTGCTGGCGCTCGAAGCGGTCTCTCAACTTGCGCCTGAGGCGCGGCCTCTCGTCTTCGGTGCGGAGGCTCGTGCCAAGCACGACCCCGCTATTGAATTCGCCGGCCGGGGTAAAGCTCCGCTCAGCCTGACTGTCAGTATGGAGCCCGCACTGGTTTTCGACCGAACGGCGCAGTTCGGCTATCAGAACACGCTCTCTTACCAGATCGTCGTAAACTGGGTGATCGCCGAGCACAAGTCGCAAGGATTGTTCCAGACGGACTACGGACGGCACGAACTGGAGGAGTTTTGGCTGTTCTCGGTCAGCGGCCGTGAGGCGTCCGCCAGAGCCGGAAATCTCGCTACCGACCTGCGAGTTTCGGCTGATAGCCAGCGAGCCCTGCGATGAGGGGGCTATTTACATTCGAGGAGTCAACAGATGAAGAACAGAAAACTACTGGTTGCGGTTCTCGCACTCGCCCCGTCAGTTTGTGCCGAATCCCTGGCGGGCCTCTGGAACGCGACGATCAACGTGAACGGGACTGCGATCCCCTTCAAGATCGAATTCTCGGGCGATGGGGCGGATATCAAAGGCTGGTTCTTCAATGGGGACAACCACGAGAACTCAACGGGCGGCAAGTTCGAAAACGACTCGCTGGTTCTCAACTTCGACACCTACGCCTCGGTGCTGAGGGCGACCCTGAAGGACGGAGCCCTCGATGGCGAATACAGCACTCGTGGGAAACAACTCCCGATCCACGCGGTTCGCGCTGTGCCTCGGCCCGCGTCCAATGTGAAGGCGCCCGATATTTCCGGCATCTGGTACCTGGAGGGTGTGAACAGCTCTAAGAAGGGCGAGAAAGCCTGGCAGTTTGTGGTCCGGCAAACAGGAGCTGAGGCTTCCGCCGCGATCCTCCGCGTCGACGGCGATACCGGTACGCTCACCGGCAGCTACCAGGACGGCAGGTTTACGCTGAGCCACTTCTCTGGCGCACGTCCGGCGCTGCTGGAGGTCACACCGCAAAGCGACGGGACGCTCACGCTCAACCTCAGCGGCCAGCATCACGAAGGTGTGATTACGGCCGTGAGACCGGAGCAGGCGCGGGCCCAAGGCCTCCCCGAACCGGCCGACGCGAACCAACACACAGGCGTCAAAGACCCGACGAAGCCATTCAGCTTCAGCTTTCCGGATTTGAACGGCAATATCGTCTCCAGCGGGGATGAGCGCTTCCTGAACAAAGTCCTGTTAATCAATATCACCGGCAGCTGGTGTCCCAACTGCCACGATGAGGCGCCATTTCTCGCGGCGTTATATGACAAGTATCGCGCCCAGGGCCTGGAGATTGTTGCGCTGTCATTCGAAGAGCCCGAACAGCTCGCCAACCCGTCACGGCTGAAGGCGTTCATCAAGGAATACGGGATTCACTACACCGTTCTGTTGGGCGGCGAAACAAGTTCCGCCAAGGAGAAGCTGACGCAAGCCCTGGACTGGGATTCGTGGCCCACCACGTTCTTCGTCGGTCGCGACGGGCTGGTGAAGGCGGTGCATGCCGGGTTTCCGGGCCCGGGCAGCGGCGAATTATACAAATCCGAGAAGGAAGAATTCACTGCCAGGGTGGAGCATCTGCTCGCCGACAATCAGCGTTCGTCGCGGTAAGGCACCAGTGGCGGCGCGACATCCATTATGCTGTCAGCAATGCCAGAACTTCTCATCCGCACGTGGCCCTGGTACGTGGCGGGCCCGATTATCGGGCTGTTTGTGCCGGCGCTGCTGATCGCGGGCAACAAACTGTTCGGCGTTTCGAGCAACCTGCGGCACTTGTGCGCTGCTCTCGGGCCTCAAAAGCTGGAGTTTTTTCGATACGACTGGAAAAAGGCCGGCTCCTGGAATCTGATGTTCGTGCTGGGGGTCGCCCTGGGAGGATGGATCGCCGTCCGGTTCCTCGGCACACAAAACACCGCTGTCTCGGCACAGACCCGGGCAGCTCTCACGGCACTCGGCCTGCGCGATCTCACCGGCCTGGTCCCGCGCGAACTGATCAGCTGGCCGGCGCTTCTGACTCTTCGCGGGTTCATTTCGGTGGTTGTGGGCGGCTTCCTGATCGGCTTTGGGACTGCCTACGCCGGCGGTTGTACGTCCGGCCACGCGATCTCCGGGCTGTCGAGTTTCCAGCTCCCTTCGCTGATTGCTGTCGCCGGGTTTTTCGCCGGCGGACTCGCGGCGACGTACTGCATTCTCCCGTTGCTGATCTGAACTGCCATGAGCGTCCCAGACATTGCCGAAGAACGCGTCGCCGCTAAGGACGATAGCCCTCAGTCGCTATTCGCCTTCCTGGTTCTCGGAGTGCTCTTCGGTATCGTGCTGACGAAGGCGGAAGTGATCTCGTGGTTTCGGATCCAGGAGATGTTCCGTTTTCAGTCGTTCCATATGTACGGCATCATCGGTTCCGCCATAGCGGTGGCTTCGGCGTCGGTGGCCGTCATCAGGCGATTCGGACTGAAGGCCCTCGGTGGAGAGCCCATCGTCATTCCACGCAAGACGCTGGGCCGCGGGTACCGCTACTGGATCGGAGGCACCATCTTCGGTCTCGGCTGGGCGCTGACCGGCGCGTGCCCCGGCCCTCTGTTCGCCCTGATCGGCGGCGGGGTGACGGTGATGATCGTGGCCGTGCTCAGCTGTCTCGCCGGAACATGGCTGTACGCATACTTGCGTCCCAGGTTGCCTCACTAATCCAGGTTTCGCCAGTGCTAGGCCTTCTGCGTGAAGCGAGCCGCGCTGATCGTACCTGCTACCGATCCTCTTTCGAAGACACTGCCGGTCCGACCCCTGAGGCGGCGCCAGGAGGGTCGCGACGCCGCTTTTTTAATGGGACGAAAACGGCAACGCCCCCGCATATCGGCCTATGTTATCTATAGACATTATAAATCGTGACCTACGGCTGTCTAACCAACGACGAGTCTTGCGGATTATTAGCAGTTTTGTTGGCAAGTAAGCCGCTTCCGGATGCAAAAAAACACCGCTCCCATCTTGACAAGCCGCCATATTGTCTATATTATCGATAGACATATTCGGAATGAGGTTCGTAACGACCAACCTTTACGGTATCTCGTGAGCCACACACGAACTGCGGAAGTTGATCGGCGCCATGGAGAACGAGGAGTGAGTATGCGAAGAAACGTATCGACGACTTGCCAGGCCACCGGCTGGCGCTCTTGGAAATTCTGGGGTGTGCTTCTGGTTTGCGCGCCGGTAATGGTTCAGCCAGTTCTTCTGCAAGCCCAAACGACAGCCGGAGGGACCATCCGCGGGCGCGTTTCGGATGCGACAGGGAGCGTCGTTGCGGACGCTGCGGTCACCGCCAAGAGCCCGCACGTCGGCGGCACGTTCTCGGGACTTACCGAGAAAGACGGCGACTATCGCATCGTCGATTTGCCTCCTGCGGATGATTACACGGTCACGGTCGAGAAGCCAGGCTTTTCCAGGCTCGAGCAACCGGGTGTCGTCGTTCGCGCCGGGTCGAACACCACTGCGGACCTGACACTGCAAGTCGGTGCCGTGAACCAATCGGTTGAAGTGGCGGCCAACGCTTTGCTGGTGGACCAGGTGAGCTCCGAGCAATCCGTGGACATTTCGGGCCAGCTGCTCCGCGACGTCCCGTTAACCGGGCGGCGCGAGTGGTCGGACGTGCTGCAAGTCACGCCAGGAGTGATCAGCGCTTCCAGCGACGCCTATGGCGGTCAGACTTACTTCGTGCGCGGCAGCGAGAACGAGAACATGGCCACGCTGCTCGACGGCGCGGACATCGGTTCCTTCCTGCAAAACTGGCCGTCGAACTACATCAGCATCAGCACCGAATCGCTCGGCGACATTCAGATCAAGACCGGTGGCCAGGACGCGTCCTCGCCGGCGGCGATGGGGATGGTGATCAACCTTGCCTCTCCAACCGGCAGCGACCAGTTTCACGGCGCCGCCTCTCTGCTGGTTTCTCCGCGAAGCTGGAATGCGAACAACACACCGGGCGGCAGTAGCGCTATTTCGCAAGCATTGCAGCCCGATTTCAACTTCAGCGGCCCCATCCGCAAACGAAAGGCCTGGTTCTTCGTTTCCGGCCGCTACATCAACCGCAATGACGGAATCAGCCGCACGTCGGCCCAGCTGACCGATCTCACCGCGCTGGATTCGAGCTACAAAGCATTCGACAACCAGGCGCGCGGTTTCGTCTTCCTGTCCAACGCCACCGTGGACCTCACCGAGAAGCACAAGCTGTATGGCCTGGCTCAATACGATAGCCGGACGCAAGGTGCGAACTACCAGTGGTACGCAGGCAACTACGCTCCCAGCCAGTATGGCGGAGGTGCTTACGCCCTGCGGCTGACGGACTTGTGGTCCGCACGCCTGGTCACTCGCTTTCTGGTTTCCTATAACAACAAGGGAAGCAACACATCCATCGGTGCCATCGGCGGGCTCGGCGCTCAGCCGGAAGAGGACATCTACAGCACCGTGAATAAGTCCGGAGGCGCACTGGTAGGCAGCGGACTGATCGCCACTCTCAACGATCTTTCTTCGCGCAGTCTGAGTCCCTCCCACAAATCCACCGGCAGCGGCGATCTCTCGTATTTCCTCCCCGGGTTCCTTGGATCGCACGAGATCGGCGCCGGCTTCTATCTGCAGCCGCGATCCGCGGCAAAATCAACTACGCTCTACGCCAACGGAGGCTTCGACCTGGTCAACGAAGTTCTGGTCAATCCGAATGATCCGGCCGATGGAGCCGTTCCGTTCGAGAAGCAGTACGTCGGCGCGACCGACGTGGTGACCAGCTATACCGGTGCCAGCGATTATGCCTGGTATGTGCAGGACCGCTGGCACGTCCACTCGCGCCTCACCATTACCGCCGGTCTTCGCGCCGACTATATTTCGGGCGAGGACTTGTTATTCCATGTCACTACGGAGAAGGCCTGGAATTGGGCTCCGCGAGTTGGCGCAGCTTACACGCTCACCAAGAATAACAAGAACGTAATTCGTGCCAATTGGTCGCATATCACGGATATTCCCAACGCCGCTTACTTCGGCAGCGCCGGCACCGCCAGTCCTTCCGTCACCAACGAGTATTCGCTAGCGCTGAACGGCGACTTCAATACCGTGTTCACGACACCGGCGCAGACGGCTGCCTCCGCCAATGAGTTCGCTCCGCACCGGCACCAGGGCTATGTGGTGGAATGGCTCGCTGGTTACCGAACCCAGTTACCCGGCGATTTCATCCTGGATGTCAGTTATGTCAACCGGGAATATAAGGACCGTCCGGCCGAGGTCGATATCAACAACATCTACACCAATGACGTATGGCAGGGACTGGCGGATCCCGCCGTCAACACCAGGTACCTGTTCACCAACAACACATGGAACTGGTTCGTATATCGAGGCGCGGAGGTAACGGCCACCAAGCAGCTTTCCAAACTGCAGCTCATCAGCACCTTTACCCGCTCATGGGACAACATAGCCGGAACCTGGCAGCCAAACGACCCCGCAGCTATCCTTCAGCCCGGTGCCTTCGCTGACAATGCCGGAATCGGCTCGGTTCGCGGCTTCGAGCCCAATAGCCTGGCGAGCGGTTCGGCGGATACCCGTGATCGCATGTGGCAAAAGTATCAGGCGCGAACCGCGGCTACCTGGTCGGCCCCCTGGAGGTTGCGCATCTCCAGCAGCCTGACGGCGCAATCCGGAACGCCGACCGGCCCCATGGTCACCAATATCGCTGCAGCGGACCCGGCCTACGGGCCGACTACGATGACCATCGACGGACGTTTGGTCTCCAACCCCCTCGCCACAACCTATCGGTTCGCGTACGCCAACCGGGGCCTGGGACAGTTGTGGTGCCCGTGGCTGATCGCCTGGGATTCGCGCGTCGGCCGGTATTTTGCCATCTCTGAGCGGCAGACCATCCAAGTCGCCCTTGACGTTTTCAACATTACCAACCAGGGCGCCGCACAGCAGTTCGTGAGCAGTGCCAACAACGTCAACAGCAAGAACTACGGGCTCACGCAAAACGTGCAACTGCCGCGTTCCGGCCAGGTATCCGTGCGCTGGCGGTTCTAGGATTCTGAGATCGGAGAAATAACCATGTTTCAGCGAACAAGAACTCGAAGACTTTTTTACAGCGCGCTCCGCGCGAGTGCGTCGCTGGCAGTGGCAGGAGTGCTGTTGGGTGCGGCTGACGCACCCGAACCGCACCGGCTCACACTGGAAGACCTGCTGTCGGTCGAACCTGCGGGAGAAGCGGCGCCTTCACCGGACGGCAAGACGGTCGCCATCGTGCGCGACGGCCAGATCGTTCTCTTGCCGGCCGGCGGAGGCTGGCCCGTCACATTGACGAGTTCCGCCGGCGGCAAGTCAGGCTTGAGTTGGTCTCCGGATGGGAAGTTCATCGCTTTCGCCAGCCAGGGAAGCATCTGGACAGTTGCCGCAGCGGGCGGCCAGCCACACCGGCTGACCCGCTCCCTTCCCGGCGAAGGAGATCCGCGCCAGTCGAGCGATCGGGATCCCCAGTGGTCGCCCAAAGGGGGTTGGATCCTGTTCGAAACCGGCCGCCGCGGCCACAGCGATCTGGCTGTAGTCAGTGACGACGGCTTGAGCGAGAACATTTTGACCAAGACCCATGGCGATGCAGGCAACGGAGTCTGGTCGCCCGGCGCGGAACAGATCGCGTACACGGAGCGGGCGCCCAGCTACTTCAGCGGCAAGCTCAACGTCGTCAAATTCAATTCGCAGTCCGGGCGGGCCGAAGAACCGGTCACCCTGTACACGTCTCCCGCCGACCGCGGCGGCAGTTGGTCCATCCGGCGTCCCCACTGGTCTCCCGACGGCCGCACTCTGGCGGTCGTCTTGCAGGACGGCGGTTGGGACAATGTTTACCTGATCTCTGCCGCCGGAGGTGCGCCGAAGCCTCTGACCCGCGGCGAACAGGAGGATCTGGACCCGGTATTTTCGCCTGACGGGAAATCGATTGCCATCGTATCGAACCGCCTGGCGCCGGAGGAGAGCCACATTTGGATCGTGCCTACGGACGGTTCGCCGGCGCGGCCGCTGACTCACTTCACCACCCCGGGTGTGGAATCGGCTCCGCATTGGACCCACGACTGCAGCGCTCTCTACTTCCATCGCACCAGCCCGCTGGAATCAACCGACCTGCTGGTGGCCGATGCATCCGGGAAGTCCGAGCCGCGGTATCTTACGCACACGCTGCCGAAGAATTTCGAGGGCGTCCTGCGGGTTCCGGAACGCGTGCAATACCACAGCAAAGATGGACTGCAGGTCACCGCTCTACTGTACAAGCCGCGCGATCTGAAGCCGGACGTCAAATACCCGGCGCTGCTGTGGATTCATGGCGGGCCGGAAGGGCAGGATGGATTCCGCCTCGACCCATGGGCCCAGTACCTGACGCAGCAGGGGTATCTGGTGCTGGAACCCAACTATCGCGGAAGCAGCGGTTACGGTGAGAAGTTCCGCAATCTCAACGTCGAGGACAGCGGCGGCGGCGAAATGGACGATGTCGCGGCTGGCGCGCAGTACCTGGTCGACAAAGGACTCGCCGATCCGGCGCGGCTGGCGATTGGCGGCGGCAGCCACGGCGGCACCATGACTGCGTATGCTGTCACCAACTACCCCAAACTGTTCGCGGCAGCGATCGAAATGTACGGGGTGGTCGACCGGGCGACGTTCGTAGAGCGAACCAATCGCAACTCGGCGATCCGCTGGATGGCGAAAATGGGCGGTACGCCGGCGGAGAAGCCCGAAGTCTACGCCCGCGCCAATAGCCTGCTTAAAGTCAACAAGATCCAGACGCCGCTTCTGATCCTGCATGGTGAAAACGACCCGCAGGTTCCGCCTTACGAATCGGTGCAGTTTGTCAAGGCGCTCACGGAACATCACAAGGTGTTCTATTACTTCACCTACCCCAACGAGCTGCACGGTTTCTCACAGCGCGACCACCGTCTGGACTCATGGCGCAAAGAGCTGGCCTTCCTGCAGAAGTACATTCAACCCAAGTTTGGCCTCAGCAGCACGTCAACCGATGCGTTGTTGCTCAACGGACCAAGCAGGGTTGCGGGAGAGGACCAGTCGCGGCGAGCGCCTGCCTCCGACGAACGGTAAAGACGGAGGGTGCACGCCTGCGGGAGACAGGCGTGCACCCGGGAAGGTGGCGATCGGATCGAGCGGAGTATGAGCCAGCGCATAAGAAACAGAACGGTCGCCGCCTTCCTCTGGATCTCGTGGCAATGCCCGTTTTTGGCCAGACTAACCCGCTGTGGCGGGAGGAGAAGGTCAAGAATTATTTGCCGCATATGACATGGCCGGAGGTGCAGGACTTGCTGACACGTTCCGACATGGCCATCATTCCCGTCCCCGCGCTGGAGCAACACGGGCCCCAGCTTCCGATTGGCACGGATTATCTGGCCGGCTCGGAAACCGCGAAATTGATCGCTCAGAAAACCGATGTTCTCGTGGTGCCGGTGCTATTCGCCGGTGTCTCTCCGTACCACATGGAGTTCCCCGGTACCATCACGCTCTCCGAGGACACAGTACAGCGCGTGTATTTCGAGGCAGTCCAGAGCCTCATCCACCACGGATTCCGGCGAATCCTCCTGTTGAACAGCCATGCCGGAAACCAGGCTGTTTCCCACTACCTCATTTCGCGCATTAACCAGGAAACGCCTGCCGTGGCCGTGGAGCTGCACGAGGCTGCCGCATTGGTTGCCCCCGCCAGAGGGCCGCGCCGCGAAGGTGGGCAGTTCGACCGCCACGCCGGGGTCGGCGAGACCTCGTCCGGGCTTTACTTGTTTCCGAACCTGGTGAATATGGCGAAGGCGGGCAAGAACGACGTCACACTGCCGGATCACCTGGCCAAGGTGCTTCCTGAGGTCATCGCGGGGGATCCGGTGGCCACTTATGTTTTCCTGGCCGAGGGCCTCAAGCCCCGCGACACAGGCAAGCACACATCCACTCGCGAGATGACCGCCACCGGCGTCTGGAGCCAGCGCGACACGAACGCGGCGAGCGCGGCGCAAGGCCGCCAGGCAACCGAGGGCTTCGTCACCGCAGCAGTCGAGTTTATCGATCGCTGGAAGACCATCCGCCCCCTGCCGCCCTTGGCGGAGCGTCAACAATACGGCGCGCCGCAGTAACCGCTGTCCTAGCCGCGCCAGTTCACGCCGACTTTGAGCTGCCCCTTGGCTTTTCCAGGTCCGCTCCAGGTCATACCATTAGGCATGTATCCGCGCGAGCGATAACCAGGGTTGGCTGGCAGGGCAAAACCAGACCGCCAGGAGACTGGTTCTTGGGTTAGACCACCTACTGTCCGGACCCTCTGACTTCGCTGCTCGGCTTCGATACGCCCAACTTTCGCGCCATAACTCAAACGTTGGTCGGCGGTCACTCAGCGCCGGGTCGCCAGAAACTTGTCGATCTCGGCCGCCGCATCACTGACCACGTGCTGTAGATTCCGGTCGAACGATTGCACCACGTCAATGACATTCTTGCCGACGACCGGCTCCTCCCGCTCCACCGCGTGATCCCACACATTTTGGTTGGTCTTCCGGTCCACCAGTTCGAGGTGCAGCGAGATCTTCGTCTGAATGGAGGCTTGATCCACTTCATCGAACTCGTCGAGCTTACCGCGCAACACGTAATCTCCGTTGGCCGAACTTCCCGACTCGATCACACGCTGATACTTACCGGATTCCCGCAGCGCGCGGATCAGCGCTTCGCGCACCATCGATCCAGGCCGTTCCGTCCAGCGATGATATTCGTACGCGCCCGCCTCGTTGGAGCCCGCCCGGAAGCAGATGCGGCCGTCCTGCAGAGCTTCCGGCGTGTCAATGCTGCCAACCAGCAGGATCAAACCATCCTGCCTGCCCACATTCGCCGGCGCGGCAGCCGCTCCCAGCGTGTAACGGTGGACCGACTTGTTGGAGACGCACCCGGTGCCCGCCAGACAAACCGCCATCGCCACCAAGCTTGCCGTTTTCGCACCCATAGTACTCCTCGGCCGTGACATCGCTTATTTCTCGACTCCTCCTGGTTTGCGGTCCGGCGCCTTAATGCCGCGGATCAGGCTCGCCGGAGAATGCATTAAGGTTTCCGTGAGCGTGCGCAGATTCTCGGTAGTCAGGCGCAGGTTTTCCAGTAACTCGTCGATGTTGCCGGAGTTCTGATCTAGCGTCTGGTTCAATGCGTTGAGCAGCGTGGCGGACTTCGCGAGCGCATCGCGCAAGCCGGTCACCGTCGCGCGTATGTCGGAACGGTTCTCCGTCAGCGTGGAATCCAGATGCCCCAGCGTGTCGTTGGCGCGAGCGGTGGTGGTATTGAGGGAATCGAGCAGCGGCTTGAGCCGCGTCGTGACTTCCTGCACGTTGCCCAGACTCGCAGCCACTTTGGGGCGGGCGTCCGTCAGGATGCCATTGAGGTTGTCCAGCGATTCGTTCGCTTTGGGCCGGACCTCGGTCACCATGCGTTCCAGGCCGTTCAACGAACCCGCGACACTGGAGCGGTTGCGGTCGTTCAGGAGATCGTTGGCACGCGCCAGCGTCACCTTCAGGCCGTCCAGGTTCTGGTTGAGTTTCTGCAGCGCCGCCTGAATGTCCGGCACCATGGCCTGGGCGGCATCTCCCAACTGAGGTAGGCCAAACGCTTCCGCCGATAGCAGCGTGGAGCCGGGCGCAGCCAGCGCGGCATGTTCGCTTCCGGTGGAGATTTCGATGTAGTTGTCCGTCAGCGGACCTAGGGTGGATATCTTCGCCACGCTGTCGGTTTTCAAGGGTGCGTCCCGATCTACGCGGAGGTCGATTTCTATACGTGTTGAGTTCCCGGGGTCCACGCGCACCCTTTCCACCTTGCCAACCATCATGCCGCCGTACCGCACCGCTGCACCTGGCTGCACCCCTCCCACGAACTTGAAATAGGCCCGATGCTGCACGGAGGCCGTCCCCAGCCCTCCCGAGAGCACTACAATCGTCCCCAGCAACAGGCCTCCCGCAAGCACGACGAACAGTCCGACAAGAGTTCGCTCCCGCGCCGCATTCATGGTTTACCGGATCCCTTCTGTGAACATTCGCAGGTGATCTACATCTTCATCCTGCATGGAATCCGCAACGCGGTCGAGAAATTGCCGGACTCGGGGGTGCTGGCTGTTCCTTACCTCGTCAACTGGCCCCATCGCCGCAATATTGCCGCGATCGATGAGGACGATGCGGTCGGCAATCAGGTAAGCGCTGGCCAGTTCGTGCGTCACCACGACCATCGTCAGCCCATAGGCTTTTTTCAGGCTTAGGATCAGATCGTCGATGCCCGCCGCCGTGATCGGGTCAAGACCCGCGGAAGGCTCGTCGAAGAACAGGATTTCGGGATCGAGCGCCATCGCCCGCGCGAAGGCCGCCCGCTTCTTCATCCCGCCGCTGAGCTGCGAAGGCATGTAATCCTCGAATCCACTCAGCCCAACCTGTTCCAGCTTGATCCGCACCATCACTTCAATCGTGCTTGGTTCGAGCGTGGTGTGCTCCAGCAGCGGCAGCGCGATATTCCCGCCGACGGATAAAGAGCCGAGCAACGCGCCCCCCTGAAATGCCAGGCCGATGCGCTTGCGAATGGCGTCCAATTCGCGGCCGCCGGCCGTGGAAAGGTCGACTCCGTTGATTTGCACCTGCCCCGATGAAAGCTTCTCCAGACCCACCAGAGTCCGCAGCATCGTGCTCTTACCCGACCCGGAGCCGCCGATCACCACCAGCGTCTCGCCGCGGCGCACGTGGAACGTCAGCCCATGCAAAACCTCCCGGTCCGCGTAGCTTACCCGCAGATCGCGCGCCGCGATGATCGGATCGTGGGAGCCGGAAGCCTGCATGCTTTCTAGTTCCCCCCTCGCGCCAGATAAAACAGGGCCGTAAAGACCAGGTCAATCAGGATCACCATCAAAATAGAGATGACGACCGCCGAGGTCGTAGAACGGCCAACCTCTTCGGCCCCGGATCCGGTTGCGAACCCCTCCTGGCACCCCACTGCGGTGATCACGATACCAAACACCAGGCTCTTGATGATACCGCTCGTGATGTCGCGCATCAGCAGAGCGTCGCGCGTAGCCAGCAGGTAGCCGCCGAACGTATAGCCGCCGGCGGCCACTCCAAATAAGCTGCCGCCGAGAACGCCCATCAGGTCCGCCCACAGGACCAGGCAGGGCAGCATCAACGCCATCGCCAGGAACTTGGGCACCACGAGAAACGCGACCGGGTCGAGCGCCATGGTGGACAGCGCATCCAGTTCCTCCGTCACCCGCATGGTGCCAATCTCGGCTGCGAAAGCCGAACCGGACCTGCCAATCACCACGATCGCGGTGATCAGCGGTCCCAGCTCCCTGGTGATCGCGATCGCCACCAGCGACGACACCAGCTGCATGGCCCCCAGCCGTTGCAGCTCGTAAGCGCCCTGCAGCGCAATGATGACCCCGACGAAAAAACTGATCAAAGAAACGATGGGGATAGCACCCACCCCGGCGGCCATCGCCTCATGGATTGCCCGCTGCAGCATGCGGCGCCGCTTCAAGGATGACAAGATCAGCAGGCGGAGCGATTTCCCGCTGATTTCCGCCAGGCCGCCCACGTACGCAATACTGCGCTCCGTTACGGCGCCCACCTCTGCCACCCATTGCATTAAGACGTCCCCAGCGCCTCCTGCTCGGTTTGAAAGACCTCGAAGATGCGGATCACATGGGTGAGGCGGAATACTTCCTGCACCGCCGGGCTCAGCCCGAACAGAACGAACTGCATCTTCAACTTCTGCGAGTGCTTCAGTACTTCGATCAGCGTCGCGATTCCGGAACTGTCGATATACCGGATCGCGCCCAGGTTGAGTGCCACCCTGCGCACGGTGGGCAGGGCCTCGAAGAGAGTGCGGCGCAGGTCCCGTGAGGTGTCCAGATCCACTTCGCCTTCCACTTCGACCACCTTCGCTGTGCCCACGCTTCGAACCGAGATCTTCACGTTGTCTTCCTCAATTGCTTGCTCGCCACAAAGCGATTTCCCTCCGGCGACTCCTCGTAGGCAACCTTGTCCATCACCTTCTTGATGATGTGAGTTCCCAGTCCGCCTGGTTGATCGCAGCCGATTTCCCGTGCACATATCTTAGACCTGTCTGGCGGTTCGCCGCTATCCAACAAAGTAATTTCGAGGCCGTCGGCAGTTTCCCGGCACTCCAACTCCATCAAACAATCAGTTCGGTTGTGGTAGGCGTGCCGGATGACATTCGTCAGACATTCGTCGACCGCCAGCGTGATCGCCAGGCATTCGGATTCGCTCCAGCCGATCACCGCAGCCAGCGGGCCCACGGCGCCGCGCACGACGCACAAATATCGCGGATCGCTCGGCACTGAAAACTTCATCTGCAGGCGGCGCGGCGTATCGTCCATGGTCAGTTCCAGATAGCGGGCCGTTGCAGGGCCAATACGGTTTCGTCATCCGCGGTGGGCGCCGTCCCGCGAAACCGGGCCACCGCCGCCAGCAGCCCTTTGCCGGCTGCCGGGGCGGATTCCGTGGGCAGGTCGCGTGCAAGGGAAAGTAAACGTTCCAGTCCCAGTTGCGTGCCGGTTTCATCATATGCCTCGCTGATGCCGTCCGTGTAGAGAAGCAGCAGATCTCCTGGTCCCAGCTGTACCGCCGTCTGGCTGTATGCGGTCCCCGCAATCACGCCCAGCGGAAGGTCCACGATTTCTTTGCTCAGCGGAGTCGAGTCTGACAACAGGCTCCACTCCCGCGCTGCCGCCCGATACCACAGAGGCGGAACGTGCCCCGCGCTCGTAAACAGCAGCTCCCCGGAACTGGAATAGAAGCTGGCCACGAATGCTGTTGCAAACTGCGAGCCCTCCCCGCCCTTCAGGAAGTTGTCGTTCAGCTCCCGGATCAGGACCGACTGGTCCCAACGCTCCACGTGCTGCCGCAGCGCGTCGCGCAGGCGGCCGGCAGCCGCATCGACCGCCTCCCCATGGCCCGAGACGTCCGCCAGCACTACCCGCGCCATCACCCCGGCGCTGCAAGCCGACATATAGTAGACGTCTCCGCCGCGCGGAGAGGGCTGCAGCGGATGACACGAAACCCAGCCCGCCAACCCCGGCAATTCCGCCGAGTAGTCTGCCTGGTAGTTCCCGCCGCGCACTTCCTGGCACGCGATCCGGTGGACCGGTTCGGCGCCCATCGCCATGATCTGACTCGCCATAACATTATGAGTGTCGAGAAGTCGGCACGGATTCAAAGAATAATCTACATTTTCCATTGCGCCAAGGCCACGAACTCCGTCTGGCCTAACTGGGCAAACGGACTTGAAACACAGTCCGGCCCGGCCTGGACTCCACTCGAATCGACCCCTTGTGGTTGCGTACGATGCGCTGCACGATGTCCAGCCCCAGCCCGGTGCCCTCGCCAATTGCTTTGGTCGTGAAGAACGGGTCGAAGATGCGGCTCTGCACCTCGGGTGGAATGCCGGGACCGTTATCGCCGATCTCCACCAGAATCCCCCCCGGCTCCGTGCAAGTCCTCACCAGCAACACCCTGGGCTCAGCGGGCGCCATGCCCTCCATCGAGTCCAACGCGTTGTCAATGAGGTTGGTCCAGATCTGGTTGAGCGCGCTGCCGTTGGCCTGAATCCGCGGCAGGTCCTTGGCGAACTGCCTGGACACGTGGACTCCGTGCTTCAGTTGATGCTGAAACATCCGTAACGTGACGTCGATGCCCTCTTCCACCGCGACCTGGGCCAGCGGGCTCTGGTCCATGTAGGAATACGATTTGATCGACTGCACGAGGTCCGAAATCCGCCGCGAGGACTCCTCCAGCTCCCGCGTCAGGCAGAGGATCTCGTAGTCCGCCACCAGCAAACGCAGGCCGAGCGTAAGTCCGGTGGTGCTGATCAGCGGCACCAGGGGGCCAAGCTGGGCGGCTGAGATTCCGGCGTCCACCAGCGGCGAGGCAAGCTCGCCGGGAACGCCTGCAGCTTCGAGCCAGTCGGACAGTTCGCCTGCCCGGTCAGCCCGCTCCAGTTCGTCGCGTTCTCCCGGCGTCGAAGTGCATTCCGCGATGCCGTGCGAGACATCCGTCATGATTTCTAAGGCGCGCTCCGGAATCTTTTCGTGGCGCATCGCCAGGGCGCTCGCCCGCCGCTCGTTGATCACCTCGCGAAGCCGCGCCGAGGAGCGGACGGCGGCCGAAGCCGGGTTGTTCAGTTCATGCGCCAGCCCCGCAGCCAGTTTTCCCAGCGCCAGCAGGCGGTTGGAACGTTCCGCAACGCGCGTGGCCTCGCGCGTGCGGTCCGTCATCTGCGACACCAGGCGCTGTGCCAGCGTCGGCGCGCGGTACACCAGCTCGCGAAGATGCGAAGCGTCCATTGCCGCCAGGCGCGTCGGTCGGACCGCCTGCACCCGCCCCATCGACGTCTTCAGCCGGGAGAAGGGAAGAACCCCGATCGGCTGCCCCTCGGCCGCGATCATCACGCCCGCCGACGGGTCCGACTCCCGCGTGAAGTGGATTTCGCCTTCGAGGATGACCTGGAGTTCGGTGATCGGTTCCCCCTCGCGCGTCAGCACATCGCCGGCTTCCACGCTGCGCAGCGTCATCTGGCTGGCAATCCATTCCACCGCCTCCGGACTTTCATCGGCAAACAACGGGAGCCGCATCAGTTCGCTCGCGGTCACCTGTCGAGTATCGGTTTCCGGCATCGGATCCTCCTCTATCGGTTGCGCATGTACTGGCGGATAAAGTAGAGCACGATGGAACCCTCGCCCACGCTGTTGGCCACCCGGCGCACCGCCCCATCGCGTACGTCGCCCACCGCAAACACCCCTGCCACATTCGTCTCCAGCAGGTACGGATCGCGATCGAGGTTCCAGCCCGCCGGGCGCTTGCCATTCTGCAGCAGGTTCGCGCCCGTCACCAGGAAGCCCTTGCCGTCGCGGCACACCACGCCGTCCAGCCACTCCGTGTGCGGCTCGGCACCGATAAAGATAAACAGCGCGGCCGCGCGGAGCTTCTCGGTGGTCTGGGTATCGAAGTGCCGGACCGTGATTTCTTCCAGCCGGGCCTGGCCGCTCACCTCGACTACTTCTGCATTGGGTACCACCGAGATGTTGGGTATCGTCTCGATCCGCTCCACCAGGTAGTGCGACATGGATTTGGATAGCGACTCGCCGCGCACAATCATCGTAATGGAGCGGGCCACTTCGGAGAAATACACCGCGGCCTGCCCCGCCGAGTTCGCGCCGCCGACGATGTAAACATCCTCGTCCTTGCAGGAGGATGCCTCCGTGATCGCCGCGCCGTAGTAGATGCCCGCCCCGGTGAGCCCATCCATGCCCGGAACCTCGAGACGGCGCCACTGCACGCCGGCCGCAATCACCACGCTGTGCGCGGCCAGCTCCTGCCCATTCGACAACTTGACGACGCGGTATTCGCCGTCCACCACCAGGGCCACCGCCTCGGCCGGCGCCAGCACTTCGGTCCCAAAGCGGCGCACCTGAGCGACGCCGCGCCGCGCCAGGTCGGCGCCGCTTAACCCGGAAGGAAACCCGAGATAGTTCTCGATGCGCGAGCTGAGGCCTGCCTGGCCGCCGGCGGCTTCGCGTTCCAGCAAGACCGTCTTCAGCCCCTCCGTGCTGCAGTAGAGCGCGCAAGCCAATCCGGCGGGACCTGCTCCTACAACGATGACGTCATAGAAGCGCCGGCTGGGAATCGTGACCAGCCCCAGTTTATCGGCCACCTCCGCGAGCTCCGGCCGCTCCAGCACCGAGCCGTCCGGCAGGATGACGACCGGCAGCACAGGGGGCCTCTCGCCCAGCGACGCCAGCACTCGCGTATCGGTGATGCCTTCCGGCTCAATCCAGCGATACGGCACCTGGCTCTTGGCGAGAAAATCCTTAAGGCGGTGCGTCTCCGGTGCCCAGCGGGTGCCGACCACGTAAACGCCGTCAAACGCCTCGCGATTTCCGGCCTGCCAGTCTTCCAATTGGTCCGCCAGAACCGGATAGAGGTGTTGCTCGGGCGGTTCCCAAGGCTTCATCAGGTAATGATTGAGCTTGACCTTATTGATGGCATCGATCGCCGCGGCAGAGTCGGCGTATGCCGTCAGCAAAACGCGCCGGGCTTCCGGTTGCAGCGCGATCGCCTGCTGAAGAAATTCGGTGCCGCTCATCAGGGGCATACGCTGATCTACCAGAAAGAGAGCTACCTGATCGCCGCGCGACGTCAACTGGCGGACAATTCCCATCGCCTTCTGCGGCGAATCGGCGGCGAGGACGCGGTAGTGTGAGGAGAACTTCGCTTTTAGATCGCGTTCCACGGCGCGCAGCACCGAGACGTCGTCGTCAATCGCGATGATGTACGGTTTTTTCATTCCACCCAGGCTCGTTCGGCCACTGTGTCGTGTTTGCCCGCTCGATAAGATGAAGGCGTCAGCCGTGCAGTTGCATCATTTTATCCCACGCCTCGGCGCCACCGCACAGAGGACGGACGCGGTTGACGCCACTCGCCCTCCAGTGCGCTGGTTGTCGGCGGACCGAGTGGCGCGGCGGCTACTCTCAGGTTGCCCAGAACATCCCTGATCGCACGGATGCACAGACTCGGTCTTGCGAAGAACGCCGCCCCGCATGGCGAAAGACGTCGGACATCTGCCGGCACAGATGGCTCTCTGGCTAATGCCGCAAGCGCTGGTTTTGGCAATTCCGGCAGAAAACCCGCCTGCACGCCCTGGGGTCGTACGCTTTCGCTAAGAACGCACGGCAGTCATGTCAGCGTTCAAAACGGCGGAGCGATACCTGGGCTGCAAGCAGCGCCTCCGAAATGCGGTCAACGATAATACCGGCCTTGAGCCGGCGAAGTCCCGGAAGCACTTGCTGTCGGCACTGCGTGGCTGGGCCGGCTGGCAGGTTTCTTGAATCAGAAGGTTATGGAGCGGGAGACGGGACTCGAACCCGCGACGTCCAGCTTGGGAAATTGCGAGTAGTTTGAAAATAAAGAACATATGCGCCTATGGTGTTGGATTCTGGCTATCCAAACCACTGAGTTTTCAACCGAACCCTGTGTCGGCTTGCTAAATGGAGTAATCGGAGTAACGGCAACCGCACCTTCAAGCCCACCGCCTTAAGGAGCGCTTCAGCGACAGCCCATAAACACGAAAGCCGCCGGTGCCAACGGCGGCTCGTGAAATCAGAAAGGACTGTCTAAATGCTCGATCCAAGTGTAAGCGAGCGTCGGCCGCAACGCAAGGCCGGCGACCAATTCAATCCGTGGCGCGGTGCCTGCGGCTTTTATCCGCCCGATATTGTCGCATGCCAGAGAGACCTCACCGAAGGTCAGAAACGCCTCTATGAACGTCTGGTGCGGTGGGCTGGCCGCAGAGGGTCCTGTTGGTATAGCTTCCAGAAGATGGCCCAAGCCTTGGGAAGGAGTCCTCGACAGGTCAAGTCC
>CAZZHN010000046.1:0-24234 GCA_964654065.1 uncultured Solibacteraceae bacterium | reverse complement strand
CCGTTCCAGCTTCTCGAGGCGTGCCTTGAGCTCGCTGATCTCGTTCGCGTGGCCTGCGTGATCAAGCACAATTTCGGCCGCCCGCAGCCGAGTCAACGGCGCAAAATTCGATTCGAACATAATTTTCAGAACCGTCGTGACCGCAGCACCCGAAGCTTGCTGCAGTAGCCCGAGTGAATGGTCGAACGCTATGCGCCCAGCCTCCCTGTAACGTTCCACGAATTCCGGCTCCTTCATCCACCGTTTCAGGGTATTGGGATCGATCCCGATCGCACGGGCCGCCCTCTCGATGCTGCCGTGGGTCAGCAGTGCAATGATGGCCTCGTCCCGTTTTTGATCAAGTTTCGCGCCGTGTCCCACCATTTCCGCCCTATCTGGCCCCATCTGGCCCTATCTGGTTGCGCAGGGCGGCTCCATCGCCAATCCTTCGCCAAAATCGACGTTCCATTTCAGAATTCGCTTGCGTTTGCAGCGAACCGAATCGACTCATGCTGTGATCGCGGTATCCACCGCGGACGGAGAACGTGAAATGAAGGGTATTTCCGAAGAGACCGCCAACGCAACGCCCGCGGCTTCGCCCGAGGGGCCAGAACCCGCCAAGAAGCCCCGACTTGGCGCACAGAGCGCCAACGTCGGGCCGCGGAAAGGTAAGTCGAGGAAGAAGGCTAGCCCGGCGAAGAGGGCCAACAAACGCGCAAAAGCCGGCAAGCGCGCTCATCAGCCCGCCGGTGGCCGCGTGGGCACGAGAGCCGCCCAAGTCTTGGAACTGCTGAAGCGGTCCGGGGGCGCAACTTTGCAGCAGATCATGGCCACGACGGGTTGGCAAAAACACACCGTGCGCGGCTTCATCGCCGGTACCATGAAAAAGGCCGGGCACGCTGTCGATTCCTTCAAGCCCGAGGGAGGGGAGCGGACCTATCGGATTAGTAAGTAGGCGCATACACCCCCTTCCGCCCGCCCGGCTACGGCCGTGGCGGGCTTTTTGGCGTTGTGGGCCAACGTTTGGGCACCTTGGCCCACACGGCCAAGTGCCGCCGCCCGCGCCAACGTGGGCCAACCGTGGCGCAACGTTGGCCGTTCCTGGGCCGCAGGCCAACCCGCCGGGATGCGAGCCGGGTCGCAACTCCGCCCTACAGTCTGCCCGGTCCCGGCACAGCCCTCCATGTGCGGATCACCGGCCCGCATCTCACTCGTCGAGAGCCCCGATATATGGGCTGCGACGGCTCCATTCATGCGGCCTCCCGTCGACGTCTTCGGGCTACTTCCGCGAAGCTCCTCCCGTCCCCCAGCAACGTGGCCCTCTTGTCCGTCAAGGTCTGCCACCGGGTCACGGTCACGTCCACATGCTGCGGGCAAATCTCGATGCCGACGCACACGCGCCCGGTCAGCTCCGCTGCGGCCAACGTCGTGCCGCTGCCCAAGAACGGGTCATAAACCAACTCGCCGCGCTTCAAATGGTTCAGGATTGGCCGCTGCATCAAATCCAGCGGCTTCTGCGTGGGATGGTCGAACTTCTCCTCCGAACCTCCCATGATGAACTTCGGGGAAGGCGACGCCCAGACGGTGGAGTTCTCGCCGGCCTTGCCATACCAGGGCGCGTTCTTTTTGCGCACAAACCAGCAAGGCTCATGCTGAAACCAGTAGAGCGAGCGCGTGAGGACCGTCCGGCCCTTATCCCAAATGATCTGCTGGTGGTGGAGGAAGCCGATGCGGAGGAGACCATCGAGCACTTCCCTGGTGAATCGGGAGGCGTGCCAAACGTAGGCGACCTGCAGACTCTGCAACTGGGCAAACGCCTCCGACCAATCGGCGCGCGTGTCACCGGAGATGGTCGTCTCAGTGTGGCCCACCGTGCGATGCTTCCGGTAGCTGGGCTCGTCGGGTCCACTGCCGTTCAGGCCAGCGCGGTCGCGCCATTCCGAATCCAACTCGATGCCGTAGGGCGGGTCTGCGACCATTAAGATCGGCTGGCGGCCGCCGAGAAGCCGGTCAACATCCTCCGGGTGAGTGGCGTCGCCACACAGCACGCGGTGGTCTCCACAGAGCCAGAGGTCGCCGACGCGGGACACCGGATTCTTGGGGGGTGGCGGCGCCACATCGGCTCGCTCCTCCTTCGGTATCGGCAGGAATTCATCGATCTCGCCGCAATCGAAGCCGGTGAGGCTGAGGTCGAAGCCCGCCTCGTCCAGCTCCTGCAGTTCCAGCGCGACCAGTTCCTCATCCCAGTCCGCCCATGTCGCCGACTTGTTGACGAGGAGGCGGAAGGCTTTGACCTGCACCGGCGTCCACTCGTCGCACAGGACCACGGGGATTTGCGTGGTGTCGCCCCCGGGCCACGATCCCAATTGGCGGGCGGCTTTGAGGCGCAGTTGGCCATCGACCACTTCGCCGTCGCTGCGCGCGAGGACAGGAATTTTGAAACCGAACTCGCGGAGGCTGGTGCACATGCTATTAACAGCGCCGTGGCGTTTGCGAAGGTGGCGGGGGTAAAAGACGAACTTGTCGATCGGCCAGAACTGGATTTGGAGTTTGGGCGTCGTCTTAGTTTTAGTAAGCATACCCATAACACCCTATGGAATGGGATCTCTTTCTTGGGCGTACCGTTTTATGTGCGGCACCTAGCGGGGTACTTATGCGGGCCTTGGGGGCCGTGCGCTGCCACCGCGCTGCCACGTCAGCCACCTGTGGCGCCTTTTCCCCAAGCGTGGCTGAACTACCTGAACGCAGAATGAAACACTTAGACCTAACTGAACTAGACTGAACTGGCGCCAGGCACGTTCGATTCCCGTTAGCGCTACCAATTCCTCATAGAACTACAGGCAAAGGGGCAGCACGGGTGCAGCACGCGCAAGGGCCCGGCTCGAAACGCCACTGCGGAGTCCTTTAGCTTAACTGCTGGGGGAGAGGTCGGGGCGTCGCTCCCGGGCATAATAGTAGGCGCGTCGGCGCTTTTCACGTGACGCGGCGGGCAGGGCGCGCGATCCGCTTGATTCTTGAGATGTTAGCGTTCGCCGGGTGCGGGCTGTTTGACCCGGAACTTGTTCGGAACCGCAGGAACATCCGGGCAACATAGGCGGTTTCTAGGCTCCGGAACAGGCCATGGTCATCGAGCAAGATCAGTCGAATTCGACTTCTTTGGCCCTGATCATTTTCGCTCAGCGCGATCAGCTAGTGCAAGTCAATTCTTCCAGTACGGGCCGGAGGGCGGCCCGTTCTTGATGGTGATGCTTCCGCAGCCAGTGCGGAGAGTGATTCGTCGCGGCGGAGTCTGCCCGGTGTATGCGAAGTGGGTGCCCGCGATGAAGCGGTAATGACCCTTGCCCGTGAGGTCCGACGAGACGCTGCCGAGCCGGGTTTTGGCGTCGATCACATACGGGCCTGGATCGGTCAGCATCACGATCATATCGCCGGTATGGCTATTCACGTCAATATCTCCCGTCACGTCGCCGACCCAGACATAGCCGGTGTCATGATGAACGATCAGCCGGGAATCACGCGGCACCAGGAGCTTGTACTCAACCGTAACACCTCGCCGGTTGTTCGGAACCAGCGGCTTCGTCAAGATGATGCGATCCAAGGGAAGGACGGACCGGAAAAGGGGATTGCGGGCCGGGAGCGTAGTCGAAATCGCCAACTCCTTGTCAGAGCGCCGTTCGGCGGCCACGTGGATCCGCGCAAATCGCCGCTCGGCCTCCTGTTTATCCTCAGGGTCGAAGAAACGATCGGTCGACTTGGTCACGGCGATCTGGACCTCCGGCTCATCCCAGCCTTCCACACTCAAGTAGCCGTAGGAATTCGCGATCCGGATCGTGCCGCCGGGCGAGAAGTTGATGTGCTCCGTGCTTGTTACCTCAAACGACTGTTTGGGCCCTTTCGGCTGGGGTTCATCCGCCTGGAGCAAAGGCAGTGAGGTTCCCAGAACGCTAAGGGCGAAAACCATCGCCAGTTTGATTTTCATAGTCACTACCTTGCGTTCCTTTGCGCGCGGGCGGTTTTCACCATTCCCACGTATCTACGCGCCAGCTCCTGGATCTGTTCTTCCTTCATCACCGGGAGAGCCTCCGGGTTGATCAGTTCCGCGCCGATTCCCAGGGCGGTGGCGCCGGCCAGAATGAAATTGCCGGCGGTTCGTTGATTCACTCCACCGGTGGCAATCATCGGCACCTGGGGAAACGGCAGCTTCAAAGATCGAATGTACGAGGGACCGCCGAGGGGACCGCAGGGATAGATCTTGACGAAGTCAGCGCCGGTCTTCCAGGCGGCGATGACGTCGGTGGGAGTCATCGCGCCGGGGAAAACGACGAGATCGTTCTTTAGCGCGAATTCCACGACCTCCGGGACCAGCCCCGTGCTCGTCAAGAACATCGCTCCAGCGTCGAGGCAGCGCGATGCCGTTTCCACGTCCAGTACCGTTCCTGCACCTACGGCCATGTCCGGGAGGGTCTTCACCAGGTGGGAAATCACATCGAGTGCGCGCGGCACCGTCATGGTGATCTCCGCGATGGGAATGCCGGCGCGGTAGACCATCTCCGCGGCGAGGCGCGCGCGCTCGGGAGTGGATACGCGGATACCGGGGACAATTCCGATTTCCTCGATGAGAGCCCGGACCTCTGCTTTCTTCATCACGGTAAGCTCCTGCTCCCAACTGCTTGACGCAGTTGCTCGACCGACGTCAGGTAAGCGGCCACGGACTGGCGGTACGCCAGCTCGATGGCGTCATAGTTGCGCTGGGCGACGAGAAAATCCAGCAGCGCCGTGGCTCCGCGATGGTATGAGTATTCGCTGATATCGCGGCTCAGCTTGGCCTCGTCCAGGACGCCCGAGACATAGATCTTCGCCACTCGGCCGTTTGATTCCACTCCGGTATACGCGTCTCGTACATCGGTGAGCACTTGGCCGCTGGCCGCCTTCTGCTGCTCCTCCGCCTGGCGAATGGCGATGCGCGTCTGCGCAATGTTGCCCTGGTTGCGGTCGAAAATCGCCAGCGGAATACTGAACGAAAAGGTGAGTGCGCTGATCCCGTTGACATGCGAGTAATTGCCCAAGATGGTTGGGTCCTGCTTGCCGTTCGCCTTAGCCAGCGCATACTGGCTGTTGGCGGCGGTAATACCCAATACGGCGGCGCGCAGGTCCGGACGATTCTGCAGGGCTTTGGCCTGCAGTTCTTCGAGGCTGACGACCAGGGGCCGGTACTCGAAATCACCGGCCACGTCGTAATCGACGGCCACGGACTCGTAACCTAGTTGCTGGCGGAGGTCGGAAAGCGCCTGATCGCGCGCCAGAATCGCCTGTTCCGAGTTAGTTTGAAACTGCACCAGCTGCAGCTTGATCTGCAAGTAGTCGTTCTGGCTGATGGCGCCAACCTTATATTGGCGTTCGCTGATGTCTACGGTGGATTGAAAGCTCTTGAGATCCGTGTTGGCCAGGTCCAGCACCGATTCCGCGAGCAGGACGTTGTAAAAGAGCTGGCCGACCTGAAAACCAAGGCTGCGCTCGTTATCGAACACTTGCGAGCGCGTCACGGCGGTCGCGTCCCTGGCTGCCTGGAGGCGGCGCTGGCGCTTCTTGCCCCGTTCGATCAAGTAACTCAACCCGAGGTCGCCCTCGGTGGAGCCTTGCAGATACGCCCCCACGCTCTCGCCTGGCAGCTTGGAGATCGGCAGGTATTCCCAGTCGGTAAAAAACGTCGGGTTCGGGCGCAGATTGGCGGTGATCTCTGCGGCCTGGCTTTGTTGAATGGTGGTCCGTGCGGCCTGCAAGGCGTGGTTGTGCTTCAGCGCCAGGTCGATGGCCTGGTCTAAGGTGATTTTGACAGGAGCCTGCGCGAAAGCCGGCCTCAGCACGACGCTGCCGAGCACAACGGCGGCCAGCAGAATGGACAGGGTGTTCTTCATGGTAAAAGCTGCGTGCTCAGGTTTCATTAGCCCTCGATGGAACCTTCCGGTTCGGGAAGTTGATCGCCTTCCCGCGCCATCCAGACATAAAACGTAGGCAATAGAACGATGCTCAACAACAGGTCGGAAATCAGGCCGCCCACGATGACAATCGCGAACGGCCGCTGCGAATCGGAGCCGATATCGTGCGACAGCGCCGCGGGCAGAAGTCCAAGAGTCGCCACCAGCATGGTCATCATGATGGGACGAAGCCTCAGAACCGCGCCATCCACGGCTGCGTCCTCGATCGAATGGCCCCTGGCTCGCAGCTGGTTTATGTACTCGAGCATAATGACGCCGGTTTGTACCGATACGCCGAAGAGCGCCAGCATGCCGACACCTGAAGATACGCTGAGGTAAGTTCCGGTTATCAAGAGAGCCAAGAAACCGCCGACGCGAGCCAGACCGACGTTCAGCAAGATAAGCAGCGCCCATTTGTAAGAGCGGAACATCGTATAGAGGATGATGAAGATGACGAGGATCGTCAGCGGGACGATGATCGCCAGGCGCGCCTCGGCGCGCTTTTCGCTCTCGTATTCGCCCGACCAGCCGATGCTATAGCCGGGCGGCATTTTCACTTTTTGACTGATCAGATTGATTGCTTGTTCGACCGTGGTGCCGAGGTCCCTTCCCCTGACGTTGAAGGTTATTGCCACATAGCGGGTGTTGCCTTCACGGTAGATGTCGTACGCGCCATCCTTGACCTCTACACTAGTCAGCTGCGCCAGCGACACTCGCTCTCCGGAGGGGGAAAGCAAGCGAACCTTTGCGATCGCCTGCTGAGTATTCCGATAGGGTTCCTGGTAGCGCACCACGACGTCATATCGTTGCTCATTGATGAGCACTTGACTCACGGCGTTACCTCCCACGGCCGTCTGGACGGCGTCTTGTATGTCCGCCACGTTGATGCCAAAACGAGCCGCCTGCTTGCGGTCGATAGTCAAGTCGAGATTTGGCTGGCCGAAATCGCGTAAGAGTTTGACGTCATGCATACCCGGAATGGCGGCCAGGAGAATGGTAACCTCCTCACCCTTCTGTTCGAGTACCTTCAAATCCTCCCCGAAGATCTTGAGCGCCGCCGAGCCCTTAGTGCCAGTCATAGTTTCTCCGACGTTGTCTTCAATCGGCTGCGAGAAGTTCCAGATCGCTCCCGGGTATTTCTCCAGCGCCTTGTTCATGGCAGCGATCAGTTCCTCTTTGCTTTTGTGAAATACGGGGCGCCATTGGTCGTGCGGCTTCAGGTCGACGAAGTATTCGGTATTGCCGAATCCCCCAGTGTCGGTTCCGTCATCAGGGCGGCCAGCCTGCGATACGACTGTGGTCACCTCCGGGAACGACGCGAACACGTAGCGGCAGTTAGTGGTAAATTTTTCGCCTTCGGTGAGGCTGGTGCTGTTCGCCAGCGTGCCACGGGCCCAGATAGCGCCTTCATCCAGGTGGGGCAAGAACTCGGCACCGATGACGCCGCCAAAGCCCAAGTAGACGGTGCCAGCCAAGGAAACAATCGCGACGCAGGCGACAACCGAACGATGCCGGACGGCCCAGCGCAGCCGCTTGCGATACTGGTCCGCCAGGAAATCCATCACTAGATTGCGTCGCTCGCGAACTCCACGGCTGAAGAATGCGGCAGCCAGAACTGGCGCGATCAGAATCGAAAAGGTCATCGCGCCGAGCAGAGCAAAGGCCACTGTCCAGGCCATCGGCCTGAACAGACGCCCTTCCACCCGCTGCAGCGTGAAAATCGGCAGATAGGCGGTAATGATAATGGCGATCGCGTAGAACACAGGCCGCTGGACCTCATGGCAAGCTTCGCGGATCATCTCCCCAGGCGTTTTCGGAAGTCCCGAGAGAGTCTGATGCCGGCTGCGGCTCAGGTGCCGGATGATGTTCTCCACCATGACCACAGTCCCATCCACCACCATGCCAAAATCCAGAGCGCCCAACGAGAGCAGGTTGGCGGGAATATGGCTGAGGTCGAGCCAGATCGACGCAAAAAGTAAGGAGAAAGGAATGGTGAGGGCGACAATGAGGGCGGCGCGAGCATTGAGCAGAAACAGGAACAGGATGACGCTGACCAGAATCATGCCTTCGGTCAGGTTGTGCATGACGGTATGCAGGGTGAAATGCAGGAGATCGCTGCGATCCAGCATGGGCACCACGGTCACGCCCGGGGGAAGGATGCCGTGGTTCAGCTCGTAGACTTTCTTGTGAATGGCATCGAGCGTAGGCTGCTCTTCGGCCCCCTTGCGCAATAGCACGCCGCCTTGAATGACATCCGGCTCGTCGATGATGCGGCCGTCCTCCATGTGGTTGGCCCTGGCCATGTGGCCCAGTCGGATCTTGGGACCCTGCACCACGTAACCGATGTCCTTGATGCGGAGAGCGGTCCCGGACTTTGTGGTGAGCATGGTCTGCTCAATGTCGTGAACCGTGCTGAAGAGCCCGAGCGCACGCACGTTCATCTGCTGCATGCCTTCTTCGACGAAGCTGCCGCCGGCATTGATGTTATTGTTCGCGAGCTGCTGCTCCACTTGGCCGATGCTTAGTCCGTACGACACCAGCTTGTTCGGGTCTACACGGATCTGGTACTCCTTTACCGTGCCGCCGAAATCGGAAACGTCCACCACGTTGGTAACGGACTTGAACTGCTTGAGGAGGACCCAGTCTTCGAGCGACCTCAATTCCATCAGGTCGTACCGGGGGTTTGTGCTCCTGATCGTGTACCAGTAGATCTGACCTGTCAGTCCCCAGTCGGTGCCGATCTGGGGCTGAAGGTTTTGTCCGTTCGGAAGATTGACCTGGGTCAGCCTTTCCAGCACCTTTTGGCGGTTCCAATCGTTTGCGGAACTGTCGTCGAAGATCATGATTACGAACGACAGACCGAAGATGGACTCAGAGCGCAAGAAAGTCATGTGCGGCATTCCGGCCATTTGAATTTCGATCGGAATCGTGACCTGTTGCTCGACTTCTTCGGCGGAACGTCCCGCCCATTGGGTAATCACCGTCACGTAGTTGTCGCCGATGTCAGGATAGGCCTCTACCGGCAGGTTGTGGAACGAGATGGCCCCCCATCCGAGCAGCAGGATGGCGACGGCCAACACCACGAACTTATTGTTGAGCGCAAAGTCTACGAGAGCGCGAATCATTCCCTGTTCCCTATCCTCTGTCAGCTGTCGTTGCGAACTCTCTGAAGCCGCGCCACCAGGCGCCCGTCACTGTCCGAGCACATGGTCCAGGACCAGCGCGTTCGTAACCACCTGCTGGCCGGGCTCCAGCCCCGACTTGATCTCCTGCAAATCCGTATGCTCCTGCAATACGTCTCCACTAACCACTTCCACGCGACGAAACTTCTTGCCGGGCGCGGGAACGAAGACATAATCGAGATCGTGCATGTGGAGGATAGCCGATGCCGGAACAATGGTGTGCATTTCCCTGGTTTGACCGTGGAAGGTGGCCGTCACGAACATGCCTAACCGCATGATTCCGGGGTTCTGCACTTCGATCCGGACCTTGCCCGTGCGAATGTTGGGATCGAGAATCGGCAGGATGTTACTCACCCGCCCCCTGAACAGGCGATCGGGGTAAGCATTCAGTTTGATATCAGCCCAATCGCCGATCCGGACGGTCGCCAGGTCGTTCTCGTACACATCGCAGACAATCCATGTCGAGGAAAGATCGGAGATGGTGAACGGGGACGGAGTATTGTACGCCTGCACGAGAGACCCCGCGGTGACTTCCTGGTCGGTGATTGTCCCCGACACCGGCGCCAGGATATCCACCGTAAAGTTCATCTTGTCGGGATCGTTGCCGAGCAACCGCAGGTGCTCGGCCGCGGTGTCCACGGCCACTTTGGCCTTGTCTTCGGCGTCTTGCGCGACTTGAAGATCGTTCAATGCGAAGGCGCCGTGCTCGTAAAGATCCTTGGTGCGATCCAGTTGGGCGCGCGCCAGGGTCTCATCGGCGACCGCCATCTTGTATGTCGAATATCCGCCCGACACGTCGTCGCTGCGAATCGTCATCAACACCTGGCCTTTGTGCACGACGTCGCCGAGGCGGGTGTGGATGACCATGACGCGTCCTGAGGCGAGAGAAACGACCGGGACATTTCGGGATACATCGGGAGTAACCGTTCCGGTAACTACCAACTCGGAGGTGGTGGGGTGCTCGGCCGCTGCGGCCAGTGGAAACTGCTCTGGATGGTCCACTGAGAAGAGAGACGCGTCCGGAAACGGAACGACTTTGGCCGGGGGCGGCGCTCCATCCGGTGTGTCTCCCTTGACGCTGCTACAAGCCTGCAGCAGCAGTAAGGCGGGGGTCGAAGCCAGCAAGAGACTGGCTTGGACAGCTGTGAGTTTCATCAGAGTACTCCGTTCCGCCGGGCACACGCGGTCCGCGGCTTGGTCGTTCTGTGCGCGCTCCACGAGCAGTTCATCTGGACAGGATAGGACAAGGGGTATAAGGAAGGCATGAGGAAAAGAATGAAAATCGCTATTGACCCGATATAAGGTGCTTATGACAGGTAGGTTGCCGGGCGTACGTCACCGACGGACCCGCGTGCGGGCCCGGCTAACGCGCGTGATAGGACTTGGCCAGCTTGAGCCTTTAGGCCGGTTCCCGAAAACGGTAACCAAAGTAGGGCTCGGTAAGCAGGTACTCCGGGGAAGACGGATCGTCTTCCAGTTTCTTGCGCAACTGATGAACGAAGGTACGCAGGTACTCCAGTTCTTGCCCGTACTCGATGCCCCAGACCGCTTGCAGAAGCTTGGCGTGAGCCAGCGGCAATCCGGGGCGGGTCATCAGGTAGTGCAGCAGATCGAATTCTTTCGGCGTGAGGCGTAGAGGAGAGGCGCCCTTGCGAACGCTGCGGCGGACCGGGTCGAGCTCGATATCGCCGATGGCGATGGGCGCGTTCAGGTCGGGCTCTTTGAGCGCCGACCGCCGGACTGCGGAGCGCAGCCTGGCCGCGAGTTCCGGAATGGAAAAAGGCTTGGTAATATAATCATCGGCACCAGCGTCGAGCGCCTCAATCTTGTCCGCCTCTCCGTCGCGCACCGTCAGCATGAGGATTTGCAGTTTGGGATCTCTTCGCCGCATCTCGCGGCAAGTGGCGATGCCGCCGCTGCCCGGCATATTGACATCCAGAAGAATCGCCTGAAACTGCTGCGTTTCGGCTTGCTTGAGAGCTTGCTCGCCATTAGCAGATTCGGCAACCTCGAAGCCGAGAGCGTCCAACGTCCGCCGCAGCACCCTGCGCAGATCCGGGTCGTCGTCGGTGATCAATACGTTTCCGTGATGAGCAGGCATGTCCGTCACTCGGTCCCGTGCGCTGAAGGGAGGGCCAACGAGAACGATGTTCCGTAGCCGGGCTGGCCCTCGGCCCACACACTGCCGCGGTGGGCGGCGACAATTTTCTTGACGATGGAAAGACCAAGGCCAGTGCCGGCCGGAAGGTGATGGGTCTCCGGCGCACGATAGAATCGCTCAAAGACGCGCTCGCGATCCGATGGCGTGAGCACGATTCCCTTGCTGCTCAAGGTCAGGACCACTTCCGAGTCTCTGACCGCGAACCGGATATTGATTGGCGATCCCGGCTCGGAGTATTTGAGGGCGTTATCGACAAGCTGCGCAACGGCGGTCAAAATCAATTCCTGGTCGGCCAGCACAGGAGCCTCGTAATTTGGTTCCGAGACGCGGAATCGCTCGCGGTCTCCGGGCAGATCCAGTTTGCGGAGTACCACATTTACAAGGCTGGAGAACAGCAACGGTTCCCGTTGCGGCTTGAATTCCGCGCTGTCCAGCATCGCTGCCCGGAGCAGGCGCGAGGCGAGGTGGTCAAGCTTGTTGGCTTGCTGGTCGATGGTCATGACCAACTCCGCCTGCAGTTCGGACAAGCCTCCGACCGCGAGCAGACCTGAGCTGGCCGTGCGGGCAACCGCCAGTGGAGTCTTGAATTCGTGGGCCAGCGCGTCGAGAACGGCCGTGCGGAGCTGTTCCGTCTGGCGAGCGGCCTGCGCTCGGAACTCTTTCTGAAGGGAGCGCGCGCGCTCTAGCGCAATTCCGGCAAGCGAGGCAAGCGCCGTCGCGGCGAGCCTGGTCATCTCCGTATCAATCAACGCCAGGCCGCCCACCGGCCGGACGCCCAGCCGCACTACGCAAAACCAGCTTCGCGTTTCGGGGTCGAAGGTGTCGCCCCCGCGGAAGTAAGCATCCCGGGTATGCTGCCCTGCCTCCGCCGGACCCTCGCCGCTCTGATACGTTGCGGCCGTTTGAGCGTCAAACAACTGAACCGCCCGCAGGTCAAAAATGTCCCGGATCAAAGACGGAATCAGGCCCCCCGGTTCGCCCGAACAGTCCAGGAGCAGAATGCGGCGCGAGGTCTCATAGAGCCGCTCCATATCGCGCCGTCCGGCGATGGCTTCCCGCGCCCGCAGTTGCGCCCGCTGTGAGAGACGGCTGATCACCAGCGCGGTGAACTCAAAAGCTCCCAGCGCCACCCAGTTAGCCGGGCTGTTCGCAAAGCTGAAGATGGGTGGAACGAAAAAATAATTCAGGGAGGCGGCTGCCGCAACCGAAACCATCGTGGCCTGCCAGAATCCACCGTAGAGAGCGGCCAGCACCACGAAAACCAGATAAAGGAATCCAGTGAAAGCAAAAGTCTGTCCGAGGCGGAAGGAGACCCACGTACACGCGGCCACTCCGGTCAGGGCGAGCGCGCCCGGCACGCCAGGCGCCAGATTCCTTCTGAGACCCCGCGCCGCGCGGCCGAGAGTCGTCCACCCTGCCGCCGCCGGCCACTCCAAAGATCCAAGAGGCCTCGCGGAATTGTCCGAGCTAACCAGCGAAATAGGCATACAGATCAGCCGCGCGCGCCCCGGCCTGGTTCGAAATCATGTCCAGCGCCGCGGTATTGCGATTCGCACAAACCACCGCGCATCTCTGTGTCATAGTTCCAGCTTGCCCATGAACTCCATTTCATTCAGGTCAAACGTCTGGGCGACGACAATCCTGCCGATTTGGGCCTCGAACAGGATGAACCGGTCTCTTTTGCTGATTTCGGCGGACAGAGGGAACAGGTAGACCACGACCACTCCGTGTTCGGTCTGAAACACCTCTGCGCTGACCGGCCTGACGGGCTTCTTCGATGTGCGCTTCAACTCGGCCAGGTTCCTGAGAGGCTTTCCCAACTCTTTGGGATCGCCCTTGAAATCACCTCCCGGAATGCCGTAGACGGCGATGCGATACCCGTCGGTGTCCAGAGTGGGAGCTTCAACCTGGTGAGTCTTCAACTCCGCGAGCCGGACCGGCAGAGCGCTTTCCCAGCGCAACTGCAAGGTGATGGGGTGTGGAAGCGACCTGACGCTGCGATCGTCGCCGCCCGGCCCCGTTAACACGTTCAGGGAGACTTTCGGGCCGGTGCCTTTGGGATCGACATTCTCGTTGCCGACGCCGGTGGGTTGACCAAGTTGACCCGCTTCTCTCAATTGTTCCTCGGTCAGCCTGCGCGTAACGGTGCCCGTGTTCTGTTTGGACCAAGGAGACTGGGTGAGAATCTGGCGGGCCTCCTGTTCGGTCCATTGAGCGGCCAGCTTGCTTTTCCAAACCGGATCTTGTGCCATAAGGCTCGCAGCTGCGACGATCAAACCGGCCGGTTGCATCAGGAAGCTACGCATCCCATTTCTCCCTAAAACGCTAAACAGCGGCCGGGTCAGGCCCGGCCGCTGCGCAGTGCACTTACCTAACAACTGCGCGTCAGAACTTCACCATGACGCCAACTGAGATTTTCGCTTCGCTGCGACGAAGGTCGGGAAACCAGACGCCCCCGACACTACTGCAATTCGTCGTCGCGGTTGGGAGATCGCTCGCTCCGGAGGCTGCTCCGTTCATACAGGCGAACTGCCCAGGGGCGCCATTCGTTCCGCCGACTTGGTAGCCGGGAGGCGTGACCCCACCTCGTCCCGCGAAATATGGGATATCGGAGTGGCGATATCCTATCTCTCCCCACCAGGTGATGTATTGTCTGGGCATGTACTGGAGCGTGATCGTGCTGTCCCACATGTGCGCCCTCTGGCCAGGAAGCTCGGTGAAGTATGGCGAGCCCGTTACCGCATCGGCCCCGTTGATGGGCGGCAGCAGTGTCAGATATCGGCCCCAGTTGCTCATCTCGCCGCCACCAACCGTAATGGCAAATAGATCCTTATGGAACCAAAACCGGTTATACATCATCCACCCTACAAACGAATCCTTGTTCTTGCTGGGCGCGCCGGTGCACTGAATGCCGCCCCCGTATTGGCATCCCGCATCTGCCGTCAGAGTGTATGCAATTTTATCGAGGCCCATCTTATTTGGCTTGTCATAGTACTTCACCTCGATGCTATCGTCCGTGTGCAGCCGCTCGGTACGCGGCAAACCAAGGTTATCCTGCCCAAAACCGTACTGGTTCGCGACAAGCTTGAACCATCCGGTCGGCTGCCAGAGGAGCTGCCCACCGAGACCGGGATGGCCGTTGTACTTGGCGTAGGATTGCCAGCCATTGATGAACCAGGGTTCGATCTTCAGCTTGTTGGTGGGGAACCACTGGATGCGAACGCCGTTGAAGAACCACGGCGTATTCGATGAGACATAGGACGGCTGATAAGTCCAGTTATCAAAATTGTAGTAACTGAACAGACCGATATAGGAGACAAAAATCCCCGCATCAACGTTGAGCCCGTGGTTCACGTTGAAATGATATCCGCCCCAAGCTTCCGAGGTATACTTATACGCGCCGCGGAGGTCCCACTGGCCGACGCCGAAACTCGCGTCATTACGAGGCGTGGTGGTGGCAAACATGCCGAACATGAACAGAATTCTGCCGCGGACGTTCTGCCAGTGGAAATCGCCGCCCACGCTTTCCTGCTCGATCTGCACTTCACCCGAACGGAAGGACTCGGTCGCTCCGACGATAGTGTGATCCATGGGTTGGTTAAAATCTTCCATGTAATTCGTGTCGAAGCGGATTTCCGGAGTGAAGAACTTGGTGTCCAGCACGGTGTCCTTGGAGCGCGTTTGGGCGTTCATCCAGGTAAAGTCGGCGAACGCGAAAGGCGTCACGTTGTCGACGGCAGGACCAGCTTCCGGCGCCGACAACGCGTCAGGAAGAGAGGGCGCCGCAGGAGCAGGAGCGGCGGGCGGTGCCGGAGCAGGCGCCTGTCCGGCCTGCGGAGCCGGCAGCGGAGACCCAACGTCCGTTGCGTCGCCCCCGGGCTTGCCGAACTCGGTAAACGGCGGCGGCTTCAACGAAGCCACAGTCGCTGACGGCGTCGGCTGCGGCTTCGGCTGTGGCTTGAGCAGGCGCGCCCACACGCTCTGAACCGGACCGCTATGCGCAGCGGCCGGACGTACCTTGTTTGGCGCGGCGGCGTCCGCCGGCGGCGGAGCCGCTTTCGCTGCTGTGAGCACAGGTTGAGTGGACATGTTCGCGGCCATCATGACATCGGTTCTGGTGGCCCTGCCCGCTGTGATCTGGAGCTTCGAAACGGTCGTATCCGGATACCCCTCGGCTTGCGACGTCACGAAATACTCGCCGGGCGCAATATTCGGAATCGAGTAAATTCCATCGCTGCCGGAGATTGTGGTCCAGATGCCCTGGCCGTCTGCCCTTGCCACAGTTACCATGGCTCCGGCGATCGGCGCTTTGGTTGAACTTCTTACCACGCCGGCGATCGCTCCAAACGCCGCCTGCACGTGCGCGGCTGCAATTGTTGTACCGGGGTCCTGAGCGGCAGGGGGCTGGCTATGGATCGCGTCCTCCCCATTACCCAGTGCCGGCTGCCCGTAGGCGTTAAGGCCAGAAGCCCCCGTTCCAACTAGAAGGGCAACAATGGCGGATAAGACAGCAGTCATTACCGATGTGCGAATCATAGTGGTTAACTCGTCTCTCGATTGTGGGGAATGACCTGTGAAAAATGCATGAAAGCATCGATCAGGAATTTCTATTGCCCGCATAACTGCCAAGTTGCCAGCTAAGGGGCCAGCGACCTTAGCTGCAGCGATTTATCGATGGGCGGATTACGGCAGGCGCAGGCGGTAGCCGATGGCGAGATCGGTGACAATGTATTGCGGGCGGGCTGGATCGGGCTCGATCTTCTTACGCAGGTTCTTGATAAATGCGCGAAGCGAATGAACCCCTTTGGTCGTGTCGGCTGGCCAGAGTTTGCGGACTAACTCCTCGGAGGGTACGGTGTGATTCGCGTGAGCCAGCAATTCAGACAAAATGCCGCATTCGAGCCGGGTTAGGCGAGTCTCTCCGAAACTCCCGCGAACCACTCGGGCGCTCAAAGCCAAAGTGCGCTCGCCGAGTTTGATCGCCTTGGGCGACGGACGTTTCTTGCGCTGTATCCGGCGAGCTTTGCGGCGGACAAACTTGCGCGGAACTCCCTCGGCTGCCGCTACTGCAGGCGCGGGCATGGTACGCAAACGCGATGGCTGAGTTCGCGGCACGCCAGGCGCTGCTGCCAGCGCGTCCAGCAGAATCAAACAACAATCCTCGATATCGAACGGCGTTTTGCCCATGTCCAGCGACGCTTCGATGACCTCATACCGCTCGCGCGACAGCACTGACTTCAACGCCGAGCAGTCGGAATTCTGTTGGTGAATGATCAGTACCTTCCCCGCAGCCATATTGCGCTCCCCGAATCGCTGGGCTACTGGATCACTTACTCGCACAGCCCTCTACTTGCCCCCCGGCCGGGCAGGACGACACTGCCCGGTGGGCCAGCGTCCTCTGTCGTGATGTTCTGTAGGTAGTTCAGCGCCATGGCTCGTTCTACCCAACAGCGGATTGCCTGGCGAACGCGTCCCGCCGTCACCTTGTACCGGCCACCTAACTGGCAAAAGGACCAGCCGCGGATGAAATAGAGTTCGACCAGCCGCCACTGGACATCGGCGCGGTACTGGTGCGCGAATACGGGCACGGGCGACGGGAAACTTAACCGGTTTTCCCGTACCGCCCGACGCAAGTGGGACAACTTCGTCTTTGCGCTCGCTTCCATGCGCCTGCCTGCCAGTCACCAGTGTGCTGGAGGACCTGTGAAAAAGTCATGAAGACCAGGCTCCTAGTTGCGGCTCCTATGTCTTTCATGCCTTCTTCACAACTTTTGCCGCATTCTCAGAAGGTAGAGACACGGAGGACATGTGGCCCGGATCCGCTTCACACACATCCTGCCCGCGGCATTAGCCGTCTTCGGCGCCTCGGGCTGCGTGTTCGGCCAGCCCCTCGCACTCACAGAACGCTCCGGCAGAAACACGGGGAGCGGACTGGCGGAGGCTTCTCTGCATGTCATCCGGACGGATGTGAACATGGTCCTGGTTCCGGCCGTGGTCACCGATCGGAGGGGCGCGACGGTGAGCGGCCTCGGCCGCGATAACTTTGCTGTTCTGGAAGATAAAGTCCCCCAGGCAATCGTATCGTTGAGTAACCAGGATGTTCCCTGCTCGGTCGGTATCGTCCTCGACCTGAGCGGAAGCATGCGAACCAAGCTGCCGGCCGCGACTGGCGCGGTCCGCGCGTTTCTGCAGTCAGCGAACCCGGAGGACGAGATCTTTCTGCTCACGGTCGGATCGCGCCCGCACAGCCTGTCGGATTTTACGGCTGATTTCGCCACGCTGCAAAACAAGATTGTGGCGGCTCGGGCGGACGGCGACACGGCGCTGGTTGACACCGTATATCTGGCGCTGAGCCGGCTGCGTTCCGCGCAAAACGGCCGAGCCGCCCTGCTGATTGTCTCCGATGGCATGGATAACAACAGTCGCTACTCGAAACCCGAGTTGCTGCGGGTGGTGGATGAGGCCGACGTCCAGATTCACACGATTGCCATCGCGGAGATGGCCGCAGGCAAAAAGGCGATCGAACTTACCGAGCAATCGAGAGGCCTGGCCTTTCTCAGCGATCTAGCCGAGCACAGCGGCGGCCTGAACTTCAAAACCGTTATTTCAGACGACATGGAGCCGGCAGCTCTTAAGATCGGCCGGGCGATCCGCAACCAGTATGTAATCGCCTATGATCCAGCTGGCGCGACCAGCTCCGGTAAGTGGCGCAGCATTCAAGTCAAAGTAAACCCGCCTCAGCTCCGCGTCTACGCACGCCGCGGCTACTACGCACAATGATCATGGTGCGACTCTAAGAATCCGACGGCCCGCGGAATCGGTACCCCAGCCAAGGTTCAGTGAGAAGATACTTGGGCTGCGCCGGGTCCTCCTCTATTTTCTTTCGCAGTAAGCGGATATACGCACGAAGATACTCGAGTTCATGGCCGTATTCGGGCCCCCAGACCGCCTGCAGCAGGCGGGCATGCTCTATCGGGACGTCTCGATGTTGCATCAAGTAGCGCAGAAGGTCGAACTCCGTGGGAGAAAGGCGGACCTCCTCTCCGGAGCGGCGAAGTGTGCGGCGCTCGACGTCGAGCTCGAGTTTGCCTGCTCTGAGGACCGGCGCTCCGACGACGGTCTCGACCCGAATGCGGCGCAGAACCGCCTGGAGGCGCGCGATCAATTCCCGCACCAGGAAAGGCTTGGTGACATAGTCGTCCGCGCCAGCCTCAAGCGCCTGGATCTTGTCTTCCTCCGCGTCGCGGATCGTGATCATCACGATGCCGGCGCGAGGCACCAGCGCGCGGATATGGCGGCAGGCCTCCACGCCGCCCATACCAGGCATGTTGCTGTCCAGCAGCACCAGCTCCATCGGCCGTTTGGCGAGTAATTCAATCGCCTCCTCGCCGTTGCGGGCTTCTTCAATCGCATATCCACTCGCGCTCAAGGTAGCGCGCAGGGCGCGCCGCATGGCCGGCTCATCGTCCACCACCAGTACGCTAACTCGCTTGGAGTTCATGAAGCTTTTCGCTCTGGACCAACGGCAGCTGCAGACAGAACGTGGTGCCGTCGCTGTCGACAGGTTGACAGTCGAGCTCCAAACTCCCTCCATGCGCCAATACAATCTTGCGCGCAAAGTAAAGCCCCAACCCGGTTCCTGGGGCGGTACTGCCGGCGGTGGAGCCGCGATAGAAGCGTTCAAAAACGCGTTCGCGCTCTTCTGCCGGGATAGGAACGCCCTCGCTGGTGATGCGAATGCTGGCGAAACCTTCGCCGAAGTCGAGAGAGACACACACGGTGGTGCCCGCGCTGGAGTATTTCAGCGCATTATCCAGCAGTTGCATGAGCGCCAGCCCTAGCAACTCGGAATCGGCCCGTACCGCGACCGGCTCGCGGCCCAGGCCCAGCACAGCGATTCGTTCGGCGGCCTGCTGGCGCAGTTGATCGACGGTGCGTCTTAACAGGGCTGCAAGATCCTCCTGCTGCAGCCTGGGCGTGACCTCTTCCCGATCCAGCCGCGCCATGCGCAGAAGCCGTGTGGTGAGATGGCTCAATCGACAAGCCTCACCCTCGACGATTTCAGTCAGTTCGGTCTGCTCCGGCGCGAGCGCGCCAGCCTCGCGCAGGCCTTCATTGGCCGTAATGATCGTGGCTAGAGGCGTCTTGAATTCATGAGCGAACGCGTCCAGCAGGGCCGATCGCAAAATCTCCGCCTGAGTCGCGGCGGCAGCCTCGTTTGCGGCTTGATAGGAGAGCGCCCTGTCGAGGGTACCGGCGGTCAAGGTTGCCAGGGAGCCAATAGTGGATTCGGCGTCATTGAGGCCTTCAAATCCCACCGCGCCGGTAATTTTCCCTGCTACCCGCAGACACCGGACATGTACTTGCGAGGATGGATCATCATAGTCCCGGCGCTCCACGAACGCCCGCTGTGTAAGCCCGGCCAGCCCGGATTCGGAATCGCCATCCACTTGCGCCTCCCCGGCAGTGGCATCGAACAGGCAGGCGGCGCGCAGGCGGAAAACCTCGCGTAGGATCTGCAACGATCCCTCACCGGCAGCCGCCTCCGGTTCCAGCGACAGCAACTGGCAGGCTGCGTCGTAAAGCAATGCCAGCGCCTTGCGTTGGTTCTCCGAATTCTGGGCCGCGCTGCGCGCTTTGGCTGCGAACCGCGTGATCACCAGGCTCGTCACCAGGTAGGCGAAAAGAGCCATGCCATCCAGTGGCCGGTTAATGTCCCAGGCCAGGATTGGAGGGACGAAGAAATAGTCGAGACACGCCACCGCGACGAACGCGACGATGGCGGACGCGGCAAACTCGGCCACCGCCGACTGCAGCACCACCAGCAACAAGTAGAGGAATCCCGGTATCGCGAGGTCGAGGTGAAGGGGAAAGCAAGCAGCCGTGATGACGGCCACGCCAAGCGCGCCAAGAACCACCTGGCCGACCGTCCGCCGAAGCCAAGTCCACCAGCGCCGTCGCGTCGTCAAGCTCCGAGCCATATCCCTCCGTTCCTCTCACCCATAGGTTCAGATCCGGATCGACTGGGCCGGAGGTTCAGCGAAGGCAAACAGGGAGCTTCGACGTTATCTCTGAATGTAGGGCGACCTCCATGAAAAAGTCATAAAAGCCATGAAAATCGTAGAGGGGATGAAAAGCATGAAAGGGCGCGGCTAGTCTTCGTCGGCCAGGGGCGATTCGGGGTCGGCGGGGTTTCGGAAGCGGTAGCCCACCCAGGGTTCGGTGAGAATGTATTCCGGCCGCGACGGGTCATCTTCGATCTTCTTGCGCAGCATTCGCACGTACGACCTGAGATATTCCAACTCCCCGCCATACTCGGCTCCCCACACGCCCTGGAGCAGCCTGGAATGGGTCACCAGAGCTCCCTGGTGTTTGAACAGGAACGACAGCAGGTCGAACTCTTTAGGCGAGAGGTGAATCTCAGTGCCGGCCTTGGTGACCAGGCGCCGTTCGGAATCCAGTTCTAACGCGCCGGCACGGAACACAGTGGCCCGGGTGTCTTCCGGCGGCTGCAGCCGGCGCCTGACGGCGCGCAAACGCGCGATCATCTCGCGCAACCGGTACGGTTTGGTCACAAAGTCATCGGCCCCGGCGTCGAGGGCGCGAACCTTGTCCTCTTCGGCATCGCGCACCGTGACCATGAGGATGCCAATGCGCTGTGACAGGCCGCGGATCTTGCGGCATGCTTCGAGGCCGCCCATTCCCGGCATATTGACATCCAGCAAGACGATGTCGCCCGGCACGTCACGCAGAGCGACGAGCGCCTCCTCACCGCTGCGCGCCTCGGAGACGTCGAATCCACTGACGGCCAGGGAGGTGCGGAGCGCGCGCCGGAACGCGGGGTCATCATCGACAATCAGCACCTTGCAGCTTTCACTCGGCAACATGCGCCTCGCTTTTCGAAACCGGCAGTGTCAACCGGAAGGCTACGCCGTCCCCGCCGGTATCCACCAGGGCCAGGTCACCCCCATGTGCCAGCGCGATCTTGCGCGCCACGTACAGCCCTAAGCCGGAGCCGGCCGCGATCCTGCGGGCGTCGGTACCGCGATAGAAACGCTCAAAGACGCGGCTGCGCTCCTCCGGCGGAATCGGATCGCCATCGTTCCAGACAGCGATCACGGCTGCGTCGTCGGCAGCCGAAAGCTCGATAGAGACACGCGCGTCGGGCCGCGAATACTTGCATGCGTTTTCCAGCAGCTGGCTGATGGCGAGGTTCATTAATTCGGGGTCCACCCGCACTTCCGCGTTTTCGGCCTCCCCGCGGAACGTGATCCGCCGGTCGGGCCAGAGCTTGGAATACCGGCGGACCGATCGTCGGGCCAGTTCGGCCGCGTCCGACGGCTCCAGGCGCGGCTGCACGTCTTCCTTGTCCAGCCGCGCCAGACGAAGCAGGCGCGAAGTCAGGTCGCCCAGACGCGACGCTTCGGACTCGATCATTTCGGTCAACTCCGCCTGGTCGGCGGACATGGGTCCCGTCGCGCGCAGCCCTCCGGCCGCCGTCACGATGGTGGCCAAAGGAGTCTTGAACTCGTGAGCCAGAGCATCGAGAATCGCCGACCGCAGCATCTCGGCCTGCGCGTTGGCAGACGCGGCGGAGGCTGAGCGAACAATCCGCGACCTCTCTAACGCCGACGCCGCCAGGCCTGCCAGCGCGGGCGCCGTGAGCTCCGCGTGACGCAGACCCTCGAAGCCAATCGCACCCAGTATGGTTTCCCTCTCCCGCAGGCAGCGGACCGCGATTCCGAGCTCGCCGTACGCTGCGTTGCGGCCGGAGATGTACGCGTCGCGGGTCTTCGATGCCAGATCGCCCTGCGAGGTTCCGACCTGATGCAGTTCCATCGTCGCCGGGTCAAAGAGGCAAACCGCTTCCAGTTCAAAGCCCGACTGGAACGACCGCAGGAAGGCCGGCCCGAGCGGGGCCAGCGGCGCCAGGGCGAACAGCTCACGGCCGACCCGGTAGAACCTTTCCATGTTTTCCCGCTGCAGCCTGGCATCGTGCGCCTGCGCCCGGCTGCGCGACTGAATCCTGGTAACCACCAGCGAGGCGATCAGCAAGCAGACCAGCGTGACGATGTCCAGAGGATGAGATACCGAGAAGCTGAACGGCGGATCGATGAAAAACCAGTCCAAGCTGGCGGTGGCAAACACGGAGACGACGGCCGCCTCCCAGAAGCCGCCGTCCAGAGATTGCAAAACTACCGCGACCAGGAAGAGCAGAGCAGTGGAAGCTGAGTTGAGGTGGATACGATAACAAACGGCTGTAACGACAGCAATTAATGCGATGCCGCGCACTATGAGCAGGGCAGCACGGCGCAATGCATGGCTGGGCGTCATTCGATGCCGGTTTGGCTTTAACCTTAATTGTACTGCCGGCGCGGTTTCAGAATGGGAAAACCGCCCAAGGCCGCCGGTTACACCACCAGCCGGTGCAGAAACTGGTGGCTCGGCTGCAGCGCGTCCATGTCCATCTCAACAAAGTAGTTGCTGATGCCGCCGATTTTGGCGGCGGCGAACAGATCCTTCCAATCCACCACGCCCGAGCCGACCGGCACGAACTTGTTCTCCGCAGCCGACCAGTCCGCCAGGTGCATCGACAGAAAACGGTCCGGGTACTTGCGCAGGTAGGTCGCGGCCTTGTAGCCCATCCTGATGACGGCCACCTGAAACTGCAGCCGGACAAGCTTGGGATCGAGAGTTTCCATCAGCTTGTCATAAATCAGCACGCCATCGATCTCATGAAACTCGAAATCGTGGTTGTGGTATCCCAGCTGAATGCCCGCCTGGTGCGTCTGCTCGCCCAGATGGTTCAACTCATCGGCGGCTCGGACCCAGTCAGACAGCGGTGCAGTCGCGCCGACTCCGACGGTGGCGATCACCATCTGTTTCAGCCCCAGTTCCCTGGCGAATGCGATGCGCTCGTCCATGTGGGTTTTCAATTCCTGGAACTGGTAATGGCAGCTCTCGCAGTGAAGACCGGCGTCCTGAATCCTGCGGCGCATTTCCGAAGCCTTCATATTGACTAGCGTCCCGTAACCGGCTCCCACGTAGCCGGGCGGCGAACACATCTCGATGTTTTGGTAGCCAAGCCCAGCAAGTTGCCGGAGAGTGCCGTCGAAATCCTGGGACAGCGCGTTTCTGACCGGAAACGTCTGGCAGCCGATCGGCAACGCCAGAGGGTCGGCGCGTAGCTGCGCCGCGCAGCCGGCCGCTGTCAGGGCCAGGGTGCTTCGTTGCAGGAACTCTCTTCTGGTCGCGTTCATGCTTCTCCTCGTACCGCTCTCACGCGGACTCCGGTTCCCAACCCTTCCGGTACTCGCGGGACAAGTACTTGTTCGCGTCGGGAATGTTGGTGATCTTCATGCTGTTCGCATCGTATTCAAGCCTGCGCCCTGTGCGCAGCGCCACAGCGTAGAGGTTGACCGCTTCGGAAATAGGCCACGCGTTCAGGAAACTACCGGGCGACGGCGCGCCGCCGCGGCAGGCCTCGACCCATTTCAGTAATCCAGGCTGCACGCGGTCTCCCCCTAGCCGTTCGGGTGGAGGCGGCGTCGCGAACCCGCGCATCCTGGATGCGGGGATCAAGTGCGGACTCTCCACCTCGAAGCCCGCCAGGATCTTTCCCTTGTCGCCGACGAACATCATGCCTTCGGCCGGCAGGTCTTTATGATCTTCCGCCAGTTCGCCCGGCGTCGGTGGCCTGATCCCGCCTTCGTACCAGACCAGGTCGACGGCAGGTCTTTGGCCGCGCGCCGGATACTGGAAGCGCACCACACTGGCGGTGGGGAACGAGAAATCGTTTCTTACGGTAGTCGACACGTTCTCCGCCAGCGTGCAGTTGTGGGTGAGCATCGGCTCGACGCTGACGGGGCCGCTCAGTTCCATGGCATTGAACACCGTCCATAGGCTGTAGTGGCCCATGTCCGCCATGCTGCCGCCT
>CAZZHN010000045.1:0-24475 GCA_964654065.1 uncultured Solibacteraceae bacterium | reverse complement strand
GAGATGCCCCACATGCCCACCTTGCCGTTGTTATTGAGGATGTGCTTCACCAGCCAATCGACCGTGTCGTAAGTGTCGGTGCTTTCATCGGTGTCCTTAGGGCCGGCGTAATGCGGCTTGTGGGGGCGCACGTCTACAAACGTGCCCTCCGACATATAGCGGCCGCGCACGTCTTCGTAGACGAAGATGAAGCCCTCTTTCTCCGCGGCAAACGAAGGGCCAACCTGTGTTTTGTACCGGTCCTCTCCGTACGGCCCGACGCTGTAGGGCGTCCGCATCATGAGGATCGGATAGAGCTGGCTGGTGTCTTTCGGAACGTAGACCGCGGCGAAGAGGCGGGCGCCGTCGCGCATCGGAATCCTGTATTCGTACTTGGTGTAGTGCTCCAGAGTGTAAGCCAGTTCCGAGCGCATCACCTCCGTGAGGGGCGTGCCAGGTGGTTGCGCGCGCAGCAGCGCGCTGGAGACGTAGAGGCTGAGAATCGCGAGTTTTCGAATCGCCATGGGGGAAAATCATCGTATCAGATCTGCGCGCAGCCGAGGACGTCAGGCCCGGTGGGTGGTCAGATCCTGCGGCGCCGGGATGGGCGATGTGGTACACTGAAAGGGCTGGAAGTTGATCTGCAATCCCTTCTCCCCTGATCGGTAGTCGGCTCGCCGGTTTTCCTCCTCGAAACGATTCATGAAAAAATTCTCTGAACTACCCCTCTCTGCCTTGCTGAAGAGCAATCTTTCCAAGCATGGCTTTACCGAAACAACCGCCATACAAGCCCAGGCTATTGAGCCGGCGCTGTCCGGCACAGACCTGGTGGCGACGGCCCAAACAGGCACCGGCAAGACGCTCGCGTTTGTATTGCCCGTGATCCACCGCCTGACGACGATGCCGCCGCAACCCGGCATCCGCTGCGTCGTCCTGACCCCGACCCGCGAACTGGCGATTCAGATTCACGAGACATTCGAAAAAATGGCCGTTGGCAGCGGACTCCGGGCAACCGCAGTGGTCGGCGGCGTCAGCGAGCGGACCCAATTGAACTCCATTCGCAAAGGCGCGCAGGTGCTGCTGGCTACACCGGGCAGGCTCTATGACTTCCTGAGCCGCAAGCTGATCGATCTGGGTAAGACGCGCATCCTGATTCTGGATGAGGCTGACCGCATGCTCGACATGGGTTTCCTGCCCACGGTCCGCCGAATCATGGCGGCTTTGCCTGGCGATCGCCAGACGATGCTGTTCTCGGCGACCATCGAAAGCTCCGTCAAGCACCTGGTAGAGACGCAGGTCCGGCATGCGGTCCGCATCGAAGTCGGCTCCACGATCAAGCCGGTCGAACAGGTGGACCTGCACCTTTACGAAGTCGAGCAGGATCGAAAGCTGGGCCTGCTGCAAGACATGCTGCGCACCGAAGACGGCACCTTTCTGGTGTTCGCCCGCACCAAGCGCGGCGCCGACCGGCTCTCGAAGCGGCTCTCCCAGGAAGGCGTGAAATCCGCCGCCATCCACGGCGACCGGAGCCAGAACCAGCGCAACCAGGCGTTGAAAGGCTTTCAAGACGGTCAGTACCGCGTGCTGGTCGCCACCGACGTGGCTGCCCGCGGTATTCACGTCGAAGGAATCTCACACGTGGTGAACTATGATCTTCCGCAGGTCCCGGAGGACTTCATTCACCGCGTGGGCCGCACCGGGCGCGCTGGTGCGCGCGGAACCGCTTCGACCTTTGCCACGCGCGCCGAGCGCGCCGACGTGGCTCACATCGAGCGGGTTCTGACCACGCGGCTGATCCGGCAGCCATTATCGAACGACATTCCCCGCGAGCCAAGGGCCGGAGCTCCGGTGATTGTCATGCCCTCGCCTGCGCCGGCGCGGCGGCAGCGTCCGAGAACGTTTGGACCCAGAACGAAAGCGCGCCGCTGGTACGCGGTGTAGCTCCGCGATCGTAGGGGCTGGGCATGCCCAGCCCGTGCTCACGCACCAGCCGCCGCGGACCAAATCCGCGTCACATTTCCTTACGGTCCGCCTTCTCCCCGTGTGCATCCGGCACCGGGGACGAGCGATACACAGAGAAGTCCTCGACATGGAGTAGCACGATGGCCGGAATGCCGGAGGCCTTTTGCATCTTGACGTGCTCCAGGTCAATCCCTTTTACCGCGTCGAGCACAAATGCAGGCCGCCGGTCTTCCTTCATGTAAGCGATCTCCACATTGTTGAATTCGATGCCCGCGGCATGACGCAAGAAGAAGCCATAAGCAGGCAGGATGCCGAACATCGAGGGCTCCGGGTATTCTTTCTCTCTCCGGCTACCAAACAAAAAAGTCAGCTTCGTCGTCACCGATGGGCATACCGGGGGGCGCGGTGGGCGGGCGCGGCACGTTGACCTTTTTGGGGTCGTCGGCGAAACGCTTGATTTCGGCGGCGGCATATTGATGGAAGGCTTCCAGCGAAGCATCTGCGGCCGGCGTATGGACCAGCCAGTCGCGCAACGCGGTGAGTTTGGCGGAGGCGGTGGCGCGTACCTGGGCCGGCGCGGCATCATCGGCTGCCAGTTGCATCAGATGGTAGAGCACCACGCCATCAACGGCGCGCTGCACCTGGCCGGCCAGACCGGCGGCGGGCGCGGCTTTCCAGGTGGCGGCGGCCAGCTTGTCGATCACATCTTCCAGGCCGGGCTGGGTTGCATCGGCGGCGTGATGTTCCGCCAGGCGGGCGGCGCGCTCGGCATTCAACATAAGCCCTACGGTCATACCGGCGGCGGATTCGGCGGCGCCGACCGGATCGAACGTCAGGCCGGTGCGGGAGCGGAAGTCCTCGCGCGTGCGGCCGTAGCCCATGGCGGGCGGCGGGATCAACGCCAGGATGCGCGGTGGCAGGGTCAGCGCGGCGGGTGAGATGGTGCGTAGCAGCGCATCGAGCGCGCGGCGCTGTTCCGCGCCGGGGACGCCTTCGGTGACTTTCTGCCCGTCGCCCCGAATGGCATACGTGTAATAGAGGCCGCCCAAAACCTTGGACACGGCTTCGGCCTGATAGCGGTGCAACAGGTAGACCGGGACGAGCACGTCCTCCAGGCTGCTCATGGGGTCGCCGGTGCGGATGGCATTGGCAGAAAAATGTTCCAGAGCCTTGGCGCGAACTTCCATCATGCGGTTCAGTTCATCCACGGGATTCGAGCCGCTGTCCCAAAGGTGCGCCAATGGATGCGCGCCACCTTCGGGTCGGGCGTCGCTATCGGAAATGAAGAGCAAACCGTGCGCGGCGGCGCCGCGGAGGATCTCGTCCAGGTCCTTGGATTCACCGGCGTCGCGCGGGAATTCGCGATAGCCGTAATCGATGGCGACCTTGTCCCATTCGCCGATGCCGGTAGCGTACGCATGCGACAGATCAATCTGCCCCTGCGCGTTCAGCTCGATCAGCGGCGGCGGATAGTCCATCACGCTGGCGCGATCATGCACGCTGGCGGCGAAATTGTGCGCCAAACCGAGAGTGTGGCCCACCTCATGGGCCGCCAGCTGCCGGAGGCGCGCGAGCACCACGCGTTCCATTTCCGGGGAGACCGGCTTTCCTTCCTCATAAGGCGAAAGCAGGCCCTCCATAATCAGGTAGTCCTGCCGGCCGCGCAGCGAGCCCAGCGTCACCTGGCCCTTGATGATCTCGCCTGTGCGCGGATCGGTAATGCTGGCGCCATAGGACCAGCCGCGCGTGTAGCGGTGGATCCACTGGATCACGTTGTAGCGGATATCCATGGGGTCGGCGCCTTCCGGCATCATTTCGACGCGGAACGCGTTGCGGAAGCCGGCCGCTTCGAATGCCTGCTCCCACCAGCCGGCGCCTTCGAGCAAAGCGGAGCGGATAGGCTCCGGCGTGCCGCGATCCAGGTAATAAACGATCGGCGCTACGGGCTCGCTGATGGCGGCGGAAGGGTCCTTTTTCTGCAGGCGATGGCGGTTGATGAAGCGCCTGGTGATGCGGTCGCCGAGCGGCGCGCCGTAATCGACGAAGCTCATGCCGAAATACCCGGCGCGGGGATCGAACACGCGCGTCTGGTAGCCGGGGCCGGGCAATTCGACGAACGAATGATGTTCGCGCACAGTAACCGCGTCGGGCGACGGCGTCACGTCCCTCACGTACTGATTTGGATTATCGCCTGTAAATGTAAGTATTGCTTCTACTTCTGTGTTCTTAGGGAAATTCTTGGTCTGTTCCAGGTAGAAAGCGCAGCGGGTGGCGTCCAGATGGTACGCCGCCCCCTGGGCAGGGCCGCCCTGGCGCGCGCCGCCGATCGGCTGAGCGTCCTGGATGGCCCGCGGGATATTGTGCGCATCGCGCAGGAAGAACTGGGTGGCGTCGACGAGTGCATGGCCGCCCTCCTCGGCTGCCACTTCGAATCCCCAGATTACAGATTGCGCGAAGGATTCCGTCACCACCCGCTGCCCGTCGGCGCCACCGCTCAAATCGCGGAAGCGGTAGTTCGGTTCCAGCATCAGCACCTTCGGCCCACTGCGAATGAACCTGACGATGCGCGAGGCGCCGAGCTGGCCGCGGTCGAGCCCCAGGTCGTTGGAACCCATGCCGGCGGGCAGCGATTCAATATACAGAAACTCAGTGTCAAACTTGTCGATCTCCAGCCACATTTTGCCCGCCTTGTCGTCCCAGTAGAGCGGGAAATAGCCGGGCATTTTTCGCAAGGATGCCGTCTTGGCAGCAATGGTCGGGATGGGCACGCTGGAAGGCGGTTGCGCGCAGACAGCAGCCGCCGTGGCCAGGAGGAGATAAAGAACGTTCGGTCGCGACATTGGAAACATTATCGTACGAACCGACGCGAGTGCCTATGCGGGTTGCGCCCGGAACTCGGGGCAAGGAGGCGACAGGGCGCCTCGGGATTTTCACCCAACTGGGTGTGGGATAACCCGCTATGTCCCCATACCTGACCCACATTGTCCTGTAATTTCAGCTTTTTGAATCTGGAACTGAGAATGCACCCCTGAAGTGCCGACACGGGTCAAACCCTTACATGCAACTCACAAGAGCCGCCGATTACGCAGTGCGTGTGATGATTCATCTGGCGGGATTGCCGCCGGGAACGAGGGTCAGCCGCACGCAGCTGGCGGAAACTGCCGAATGCCCCGAGCAATTCCTGTCCAAAGTGCTGCAGGGGCTGACACGGTCGGGACTGGTTGTTTCGCATCGAGGCAACACCGGCGGATTTGAATTGCCGGATAAGCAGCGCCTGGCGACCGTGTTGCAGGTGGTGGAATCTATCGAAGGCCCGATCCGGCTGAACTCCTGCCTGGATGACGATCAAACCTGCTCGCGGCGAAGCTGGTGCCCGGGGCACGCGATTTGGGCAGAGGCGCAGCGCGCCATGGTGGAAGCATTGGGAAGCGCGAGCCTGCAGGACCTGGCGCGGCGGGCTGCCACGGTGCGCAGCTTCGAGCAGGTGCTGGTGGAGGAGCCGAAGTGGAACTGAGCAACGAAGCACGAAACGAAGAACGAACTACGCCCCGACGCGAGGCGGCTGCGGTTCCGGCGTTCCTCAAGCTCGCTTTCGGTGTGATCGTAGCGGGCTGCGCCGCCTATTTTTTCGTGTTCCTGCACGGAGAGAGCGGGGCCGGCCGAGGCGCACTGGGACAAGCAACAGATGCGGCCACACAGACCTCCGCAGTGCTGATGTACGCGGTTACGGCGCTGATCGTGGTGTATGGCCTGATCGCGGTGGCCGGAGCCGTGCGCGAGCGCGATTGATGGGCCACACCGTTTTTCGACAACTCAACCGGCGCACCCGCACGCCGGGGCATTACGGGAGTATGGTGAAATCCGTCCACTGGCCAGCCGCCTTGGCTTTGCTGCTCCGCTCGGTGGCGATCACCTGCAGGTCGTAATCGCCTGGGGCCATGCCGCCGGTGAGCTGGACCGCGCCGAACACGGCCGGTCCAGCGCCTGGAATTTCGACCAGCCGGGCGGGCGCGGAATACACTTCCTTGCCGTCGCGCCAGACGCGGACTCGCGTGTCCAGGTCCGCGCCGGGTCCTTTCCTGCCACTGTTTTGGACGCCGCAAAGAAACTGCAGCGTCCCGCCGCGCTTAAACTGGCGCAGCGCAGGAGTGGGATCGAGAGGGCCGGGAACGGCGGCCGAGCGCTCTCCATCGAGGAGAACGACACTGGTGAGCGCGAATCCCTTTTTCGAATTCGGAATTTCGAGGAACTGGGTGGCCGAGCCGATTTTGGCGGTGGCCTCGTCGCGCACCGCTACCCGAACCTGGTACGCCCCTCGCATGGGCACCGGCACGTCGAGCGCGCACAAGGCACCATCGCGCATCGCTTCCTGCATCCTGCCCGGCGCCACCCGCACATTGTAGTTGCGGCCCACCGCAGTGAGGGTCCTATCTTCGGCACCGGTGGCGACAACTACCAGCAGAATGCGCGCGTTTTCGCCGCCTTCGGCGTCGCGCATCCAGGACAGGTCGGCGGCGTTGATGCGCAGCAGATTGCGGACGATCGGACCGCGCTTGGGAACCTCGCGATACAGCGCCGTAAGCCGCAATCCCACGCCAGCGGACCGGAACGGCGACAACATGGTGGCGCGCAACTGTTCGATGGGCGTGGCAAATTTGGGAAGCATCTGCTCGTCCGTCTGGCCGAAAAACCCCGACTGCGAGCGGACGTGCAGGCCGGGGCGGGTAACCTTGACCTGGATGCGGTGGAAGTCGGCCTTGCCGCTCCTGGCCCGCAGCGAGCTCTCGGCGGGGCGGTAGCCGAGGAGGTAGTAACCCGCCTGGTCGTCGAGCACGCGCTGGAGGCCCCAGTTCAGATCATTGCCGTTCTCATAGGCCAGGCCGCCGGTCTGATCCGCGAGGTAGGCGAGATTGGCCTGCATCGCCTTGTCGCCGAGGTCGCGGACGCCGTTGGGGACGGTGGGGGCCTGGCCGTCCGGGGTGGCGTTCGGCGGCCCGGCGGATCGGCGCGGTGCAGCCGGGTTGTCCTCCGCATCGGGCTGCAGGGTCTGCGCTCCAGTGGCGCGCATGGTGTAGATCACGGTGCCGGAGCGGTTGGCCCGGTCGATCAGTAGGCGAAGAACGCGCATCACGTCGGCGTAGCTATCCGGCGCACCCTGATCTCCGCGGGCGCCGGATTTGTGGATGCGCGGACCAGTTCCCGCCTCAAACATCTGCAGGCCGTCGGAAAACAGCACGATGGATTTGCGGCCCGGCACATCGCGGAGCGCGCCGACAATGTAATTGATTGCCCCGAGCGTGCCGGAGGTGGCGATCGCGCCGTTCCGGATGTCGTATGCCGAATCGCCTTCGCCGGAGCCGAGCAGGTTCTCCCACGAAGAGCCCTTGGCGTATGGGTCAAAATACGCCACTCCGTACCGTCCGTTGGGATTCCAGCGCAACCCATCGATCACCGACAACAGGACACGCTTGTCGGCGCTGAATTGCTGGAGGGCGCCGGAGCCGGCGCCAGTCTGACAGATCGCGACCAGGTCGCCGGGCTGCATCTGTTCGTTGACGAATTTGCGCAGCGACTTGCGCACGAACGCTATGCTCCTGAAAGAAAGGCCGAGGTCGTCGACCATCAGCACGATGGCGCGCTTTACATCTTCGCGGCGAAGCTGAGCCAGGGGCGGGGGCGGCAAGAGGGACGCCAGTTTCATCGAAGCCGCCGGAGCCGAGGCCTGCAGGACCGGCGGCTGCCCTTCCGGAGTTACGCGCACATAGGAGAAGTTCGTCAGCTTCTGCGGCTTGCCGTCCTCGAAGACCTGGAAGTCTTCGGCGGCGAGATCCGTAATGTGGCGTCCTTTGGAATCGGTGACGACGGCGTCCAGCTGGACGAGCGTGGAAGTGACCGTGAAAACGGCTGCAGGCTCGGGCGAGTCCGGCGCCGGTGCAACAGGCTGCTGAGCGGAAGCGAACAGCGCGCCGATCAAAATGCCGGCCGTTGGCTTCATACCTTCTTTAGTCTGACTGATGGATAGCCGATGCGCCATCCCCCTTTCGGGCTGAGGGGAATCGAAGCAGCGCGTGGCGCCGCAACGGGGTGAATTGAGTTGGCAGGCGGAAGCGCCCGCCCCACCGTGGATTAGAAGTGCAGGCGCAGACTCAGCTGCACCATGCGCGGGCCACCGCTGCCCAACAGGGGGGAGAGACCGCTGCCTGGGCTGCCGGTGCCCAGCATCATATTCAGCATGGAAGGCGCTTGGCCGAATAGGGGATTGTCCAGGTAGCGCACGGGGTCGGCGAAATTCGCGTGGTTGAGCGCGTTGAAGGCGTCAGCGCGGAACTGGAGCGCCAGCCTTTCGCGGATGGGGAAATCGCGGCTGACGGCGAGGTCGACTTGCGCCATGCCGAACCCCTGGATGGCGTTGCGGCCCAAATCGCCCTGCTGGCCGCTGGGCATCACCACGAACGCAGTGGGATTCAAACGGCGGCCGCCGGGTGCGGCCGGATCGCTCAGCCACAGCGGCCGGTCGAGAAGAAGCAGCGGGCGGAAGGCGTTCGTCAAGGTGATGCCGGTGTACTCCTCGCTTTCGAGCACGGTAATGGGAAAGCCGCTGCGGGCGCGCAGAATAGCGTTAGCGGACCAGCCTTCCGCGAAACGGCGCCAGCCCCGGTCGGGTGCGCGTTGCGGAATGGTGTAGCTCAGGGTGGCCGCGAAGGAGTGGCGCAGATCGAAATCGGAGGCGCCGCGATCGCCAGGAGTGCCCGGGCCGGCCCAGAGGAGAAACGCATCGCTGGAATCGTTATCGATGGCGTGCGACCAGGTGTAGGATGCCAGGCCGGTCAGTCCGTTCCCGAAGCGCCGGCGGTATTGCGCCGCGAAGGCGTTGTAGGCGGAGTGGCCGTCGTTGGTGGTGAGCGCAATCCAGGAAGTGGCCGAACTGCCGGCGCCGCCCACTTCGCGGCGAATCAAGCCGTATCCGGCAGAGCCGACGTAGCCGGCCGAGAGAGTGTCATGCGCTCCCAGCGCCCGCTCCAGCGACAAATTCCACTGGGCGGCGGCAGGCAAGCGGAGGTTGGGAAGGAAGGCGTAGCTGAGCTCGGTGGGAAACAAGCCCGCCGCGCCGGTGTAGCTGGCCACGCTGAGCGGACCGCCGTTAATGGAGTCCGCCGCAATGCTCATGCTGGAGTCGTAGTAGAGGCCCCCACCGGCGCGGAGCACGGTTTTGCCGTCGCCGGTGAGACGCCAGGCGAGGCCCAGGCGCGGCGCGAAGTCGCGATGGGAAACCGGCCACAACGAGGTGACGGAGGGGCAACACATCGCAATCTGCGAGAAGGGCACGACACTATCCGTGGCGTAGTCGAGGAACTTGGTGTCGCTGGTGGGGACTGGCGGCGGGCTGAATTCCCAGCGCAGTCCGGCGGTGAGGGTGAGGCGCTGGGACATGCGCCACGTGTCCTGAATCCACAGCGACAACTCCGTGACGCCGGCGGATTCGTCCACCGCGGGGCTCTGCGCAATCCAGAGATTCTGCTGGCTGGCGAGGTCGGCGACATCGTCGGCAATCACGCCCAGTGTGGGAGTGGCGTCGCGGCGGATGGCGATGACGCGGCGGTAGTCGGCGCCGACCTGCATTTCATGGCGGGCGAGGTGGAGCGCCAGCGACTCGGTGGTTTGAAACTGCCGCTGGCGGCGGCTGCCCTCCTCGCCGGAAACCAGTTGGCCGATCCCGCCGATGGTGAAGCGCACGAGGTAATCGCAGCCCTCGGTAACGTGCAGGAAACTGGTCGTGAGCGGCTGCAACTGGCATCCCGGCCCGGTAGCGCCATCGCCGCCGTTCCAGAGCGAGTACGCGCTGGACTGGCTCTCATTGGCTCGCACGGTAATGATGGCGCGAGCGGTGGGACGGGCGGTGAGGCCGAGCGTGAGGCTCTGGAACCGCAGGTCGATGCGGTTCACCTGGAAAGCGCCGAACTGGTTTCGCGAGGGCGCGTCGCTGTAACGGCCAAACGCCGAAACGTGGGAGCCGATGGCCTGATCGCCGCGCGCGCTGCCGGCATTCAAGGCCGCCGGCTGCTCGGAACGGCCGGCCCAATCCCCAATGCCGGCCGCCAGCAAGCCTTCATTCGGAGCCGGGTAAATGCCCAGTACCGGCTGCGCCCAGGAGGCGGCCATCTGGCGCGCTGCCAGGGACGGCACGGGCTGGTTCCAGACGTAAGGCTGGGTGAGCCCCAGGTGCTGGAAGGAGAGAAAAACGAAGGTGCGGTTGGCGCGCAGCGGCCCGCCCACGGTCTGGCTGATTTCATCCAGCCGCGCCGCGCCTTTTCCCAGGCTGGCCTGGTTGGCGAACCAGTCGTTGGCGGCCAGCAGCTCATTGCGCCACTCATAGCCGAGTGAACCGTGCCACTGGTTGGTGCCGGACTGGCTGGTGATGGCGATCTGCGCGCCCGGCAATCGCCCCATCTCGGCGCCGGTGCTGGAGGTGCGGATGGAAAACTCGTCCACCACCTCCGGCGAGATGAGCGAATCCAGGCTGCCGAAGGCGCTGACTGGCGGTAGAGTGCCTCCGGTGGACTGTGCTGGAATGCCGCCGGCGGTGACGCCGTCGTTGGCGCTGACACCATCGACCGTGAAATAGTTCGTATTGGGCCGCTGGCCGGCCGTGGTGAACTGCCCGGCCTCGCCGCGCGTGGCCGGCGTGACATTGGTGCCGGGCACGGCATCGAGGAGCTGCAGGAGGCCGCCGCCGTTGAGGGGCAGGCGGGAGATTTCGTCATGCTCGAAGGCGGTTTCGCGTGCCGCATCTTCGCGGTCGAGCGGCGACGGCGTGCCTTCGACGGTAATGGTCTCGAGCATGCTGCCGACGGGCAAAATGAAATCGGCAGCGGCGGCCTGGGCCTCCGCCAGGGGCATCCCAAAGCGCACCAGGGTTCTGAATCCCTCTTTGCGGACGGTGATTTTGTAAAGTCCGGCTTCGAGCGGACTCACCGCGTAGGCGCCGCCGGCCTCCGACGCCGCGCTGCGTCGAAACCCGCTTTCCTGATTCGTGACGGTGACCACGGCGCCGGAGATGCCGCCGCCGGAGGTGTCGAGCACGTGCCCGGCCAGCCCCGCGTACCGCTGCGCCGCGACGGGCGATCCGGCCAAGAAAATGGCTCCCAGGACCGCCATGAGGCCTCCGGATCGCATTACTCCTACTCTACCAGCCGGACCCTGAAGCTCCAATGACAGCGCGTAATCCAGTTACATCTGGTAGACGCCGTCGAAATCGAAGAAATAGCTCTCGATGGCGAGCGAAGGCTGCGCGCCGCGAATCACTTCGGCGGCGCGGGCGATATCAGCTGCGACCTCCGAGGGCGGGCGGCCAATATAAGCGCCGCAATCGTTGTGGCCGGTGAGGATCATCCGTTCCGGACCATGCAAAGAAATCGAGGTGGCCAGCATGCGCAGCACGAAATCGCGATCGCCATCGGCGGCCGGAGCCGCCAGCGCTTTGGCGGCCCCGGGGATTTTGATCTGGTCATACAAGGCGACGCCGCGGCGGCGGAGGAATTTTCGCACCACCAACTCGAAGCGGGCGTCGAAACAGGTCAGCACGCAGGCATCCGCGTGGTATACCTCGACGGGCGAATCGAAGTGAAACAGCTTTTGCATGCGCTATACCCATCCTGCCGTCAGAGCCTGACCGCGGCGGCGCAGGTGCGGCGTGTGCCGCGCCATGTCCTGGAAGAAAGTCGACGGATCCTCCGGCGCCAGCCAGATCTCACAGTACGGTCCACACTCGATTTTGACGGTCTCGGCCGAAAGCGGCAATGGCGTTGTGTCTTCCGCATCCTCGCCGATGTACGTGATCGCCCGATACGGGATCAGCCGGTGCGCCAGGCCGGCGCGAATCAGCAGCCCGTCCGGCGTGGTGACGTACCGCTGCGGATAGGCGCGGATCAGGAGAACCAGCAGCACCGAACCGGCGATCCAGTGATTGCCTCCCGCCAGGATGACGATCAAGCCAAGGCCAATCGCGGCCAGAATCCACCATTCGAACTTCGCATCGTGCGTCATAAAATAAGATTCCTGTTTTCGGGCACGGAACGGATACACCGGCGGCTCCCGCCTGCCCGGCGCGCCATGCGGGCGCCGGGACCCATCCATCTACGCCCTAAGATTCGCAGTTAGCCGGCCTTGCGCTTAGCCTTCAGCTCGGCCAGCAGCCGGTCGATTTCGTCGCGCTTCTCCATGGCCTTGAACTGGTCCTCGACGTCATCGGCCATCAGTTCCGCGGTGGCCTGCGCGGTTGCCTCGCTGTGCTGCACCTTGTTCTTCATGCGGTCAAAGGCAGCGGTATTGGATTCGTCGCCCATATTGAGTCCCGCCTGTGTCGCTTTGCCCAGCGCCCGGGAACGCCGGTGCTGCGCAATGAGCATGTCGCTCTTGGCCTGCGCTTCCACCAACTTCTGCTGCAGCTTGAGCAGAGCGTTTTTCAGGTTCTCCACCTGCGTCTTCTGGTCCTCGACCTGCTGGCGAAAACTCTCGGCGGTGGCGCGGTAGCTCATGGCCCGCTCCACGGCGGTGCGCGCCAGGGCGTCGTCCTGCTTATCCAGGGACATATCGGCGCGCCGCATCCATTGCTGGTCGTTGTCTTCGCATTCCTTGAGCTTCTTCTCCAGCACGTGCTGGTCGGCGATCGAAATCGCCACCTGGGTCTTTACCTGGAGCAGTTGATTCTCCATATCGAGGATCACCTGCTTGATCATTTTCTCCGGATCCTCGGCCTTGTCGACCAAGTCGTTGAGATTCGCCCGAATCAAAGTGGAAACACGCTCTAAGAGTGCCACTGGAGTTCTCCTTTCCCTGTGGGCCGCGCGCACCCGCGCGCGGTCCGGTTACCCAAAGCCTCTACTTCGCCGCCGGACCCTTGTCGTCCGGCATCGGCGCCTTGTCACCCAGCGCCCGCACCTTGCTAAAGAGATCGCTGAGCGGCATCCCCGAAAGGGTCTCGAACAGGGCCGGAACCTGTGCCGCGATCTTCGTCATATCGCCGGTGATCTTATTCATGCCGGCGGAATCGCCGGTCGAGACCACCGTAATCCGGTCCACGTTGGCCAGCGGCGCGGCCAGCGCTCTCACCACTTCCGGCAAACCGGTAATCAGCTTGTCGATAATCGCCGCCTGGTTGAATTCCTGGTACGCCTCAGCCCGCAGGTTCATCGCCTTGGCTTCGGCCTCGCCCTTCTTGAAGATGATTTCAGCTTCCGCCTCGCCCTGCGCGCGGATGGCCGACGCGTGGCCTTCGGCTTCGATGATGAGGCGTTGCTTCTCGGCTTCCGCCAGGGTCTCGATGCGCTGCCGCTCGGCCTCTGCCGGCTTGAGCACGGTGGCAGTGAGTTCGCGCTCGCGCCGGGTGATTTCGGCCTCCTGCACCCTGACTTCGTGCTCTTTCTCCACCTGGTGAATGGTGACTTCTTCGCCACGCACCTGCTGCTGCATGATGTTGGTCTGGATCTCGTAAGCCTTGTCGGTCTGAGCCTGCTGCTTCTTGACGGTCTCCAGGTAAACAGCCTTCTTGGTCTCCAGGTCGCGCTGCGCTTCGGCCTGCTTGGTCTGGGAAAGCGTCTCCGCCAGCACGCGTTCCTGGTCGGCCTGCGCTTTGGCGATGGCGGCTTCGCGCGATGCGTTGGCCCGTTTAATCGCGGTGTCGCGCTCGGCTTCGGCAGAGGCCACGTCGGCGTCGCGCTTGATGCGCGCCACGTCCGGCCGGCCCATGTTGGCGATGTACTCGTTCTTGTCGCGGACTTCTTTGATAGTGAAGGAAATGACTTCCAGGCCCATCTTGGTCATGTCATCGGCGCAAGTGGAGCGCATGCGCTCGCCCACCATTTCCGGCTGCTTGACGATCTCTTCCACCGTCAACTGGCCGATGATGCCGCGCAGGTGACCCTCCATGACGAGCCGGATCAGCCCTTCGCGCTCCTCCGGCTGCTTGGTGAGGAACTGCTCGGCGGCGGTCAGGATGGATTCCGGGTCGGACTTCACTTTGATCTGGGCCACGGCTTCCACGGTGACGGCGACGCCCTGCCGGGTGTAGAGATCCTGCTTGGGCGCCACGTCGAACGACATCAGCTCCAGCGACAGCCCGCGCGAGGTTTCCACCATGGGAAAGATAAAGGTGCCGCGGCCCTTGACGACGCGCGTGCCGCCCAAGCCATACACGATGATGGCCTCGTGCGGACCGGCTTTGCGGAACAGCTTGGCAAACGCGGTCAGGATGAACAGAATGACCAGGACGCCCAAAAGAACAAAGATGACGATGGGGTGTTCCATAATTTGCTCCACTTAACCTTTCAGCTCCGTCTCTCCGGCGAAGTCTTCCCAACGCCGGACATAGGCAATGCCCTTCTCGTAGCGCGTCACCAACACCTCCGCGCCTTTGGGGATGGCTGCGCCATCCTCACTGCGCGCGCCAGCGACGTGGCGCGTGCCCTGCTGCGAGAAAATCAACTCGCCGGTGCCGCCGGGCCGGATGGGGAGGCTCAGTTTTCCGAGCACGCCGACCATCTCATAGTCAGCGGGATCGAGCGGCGCTTCATGCGCCATCAGAACCTTGGCGAGAAGCACGAACACCACCGCCGCGGCGCCCAACCCGCTGAAAGTCGCCACGACCAACGTCAGGAAATACCAGACGTGGTAGTAATGCTCGAGCAGGTAACCGGCGCCGCCGAACCAGGCCAGGAATGCCGCTATCGTGCCGAAGTTGAACCACGGAAGTTCGCCGGCCCCGCCCGCCGAAGCGTGCCCATGCGGGATATGCAACGCATGGTGCAGATTCGGGAGGTGCACATGCCCCGTTCCCCCCAGGAAGGCCAGCACGCTCAACAAAAAACCGGCCAGAAAACACGCGAGGTACAAATCCGCCCAGGTCATTTATTGCCTCCTCGTCTGACGGGCCGCGGCGTTTTCAAGACTTCCATGAGCCGTTCCGCCAGGCCCGGGTTCTCCAGAATCTCACCCAGCAGGATGATGCACATCCGCGAATCTTCGTGGCGCGCCAGCGCGACCAGCGCCTGCTGCAGCTCCGGGTCGCGGCGAAAACGATCCGCGCCGCTCACCAGCCACAGGTCCAGCTTGTCTTCCAGCGCCCCTACATCCGACACCAGCTCGTTCTGAAAGCCCTCCGGGTCATCCACCAGGTAGCCCGGGTGCACCTTGAAAAACTTCGCCAGCAACATCCGCGTGGAGTTGGTCAGATGCGGCCTTGCCCCGCTCTCAATCTGCGAGAGGTAACTCTGGCTGATCGACTTGCCGAGCTCACGGTGGATGAGGCGCGCCATCTCCAGTTGCGAAAGCTCGCGGTCAAACCCACGGAGGGTTCCTTCGACCTCACGCAGGTACCGAAGTTTTTCTCCGAGCCTCATATAGCAATTTGTAATTATACTATTGCAATTTGTGATTGTCTGTCAAGAAGACAATTTGGTTTGTTTTCCACGAGCTACAAGGATGCAGACTGACCCTGGAAGTTGGGGGACAGAGGTGGGAGAGGAATTGGATGGTGGTGCGCGAGGTTGCGCCTGACGCGAGGGGCGGGAGTTAGTTCTTCGTCGGAGCGCCGGAGCTGGCGACAAATTTGGAATTGAGCCACAGATAAACGCAGATGAACACAGATGAGAAGAGAGTAGGTGGCGGCGATGGCCATGCGCGGCTGATGGGACGGGTGCGCCTGCTAGAGTAGAGCTTGGCATTCACCTGGTTGCAATCGGGTATCACGGCGCCGGCGCTGGCAACGGTGGTTGGCTGCTGCGGGGCGGTGCTGGGAATCTGGCTGACGGGCCTGCGCGACCGGGTGGCGGTGGTGGTGCCGTTCAGCGCCGGTGTGCTGATCGGCGTGGTGCTGTTCGGGCTGCTTCCCGAACTGGCGGAGGGCTCAAGCTGGACGGTCACGCTGGCGCTGTGCGCCGGCGGCTACGCCGTGTTGCTGCTGATCAACCGCTACGCTTATCCGATCTGTCCGACTTGCGCGCACGATCACGATCACGGCGCCTGCGGCACGGAATTACACGGATTCGCCGCGCCGCTGATTCTGGCGGCGGCGCTGCACAGTTTTCTGGACGGCTGGAGCGTCGCGGTAGTGCAGCATGGCGCGGCGCTCGGTCTGCGAGTCGCCGTCCCTGTCGCGATCGCGTTGCACAAGGTGCCGGAAGGGATTGCGCTGGGCGGCGTGATGCGCGCGTCGGTGCCATCGCGCTCGGTGGCTTTGCTGTGGTGCCTGATCGCCGAGGGATCGACGCTGGCGGGAGGCGGGCTGGCTCTGGCACTGGCGCCGCACCTGGGCAGCGTATGGACCATATATCCGCTGGGGCTGACAGCGGGATGGCTGGTTTATCTGGGTTATCACGCCGTGCACGAAGAGTGGAAGCGGAGGGGTGCAGCGCCGGCGTCGGTTTCCGCGCTGGCGGGCGGCGCGGCGGCGGCGCTGATCCAGCGGGGAGCTGAGGCGCTGCTGCGGTAGAGCGGCCGCGACCGCTCCCTTGGTCGCGACTCCGAAGGCAGGTGGAAGCGCCTGTCCCACGTCTAGGGAAAGAGCGGTCACGGCATGCGGATGGCGGCGATGCGGCCCTTGGAGCCGACGGCGAGGACGAATCCGTCAGCGGCACCGAGGGCGTTGTATTCGCCAGCGTCAAAGGTTTTCCAGCTGCGGCCGGCGTCAAAGCTGACGTCGGATCCGGAGGAGCCGGTGGCGATCCAGGCGTTGTAACGGGACAAGTAAAGGACGGCCGAGCGATAGCCGGCCGGAGCGCCCTCGGGTGCGGTCCAGGTGCGGCCGCCATCGGCGGTCAGGGCGATGTTGCGGACGGTTTCGGCCGGCTTGCTGTAGTCACCGCCGACCGCCATGCCTACCAAGCCGTCGGCGAAGGCAAGGGAAAAGATGCCGGCCGGCGCGCCGTCGTCGCGAACCGGCGTGCGGGCGACGGTCCAGCTGCCGCCGCCGTCGATGGAATGGAAGACGCGCGCGCCTCCCGGGCCGCCGGTGCCGAACCAGGCTTCGTGCGCGCCGCGCAGAACGAGGCAACTGTTGCTGGCGGCGAAGGCGCCCTCATCGGGAAGGGCCGGAGGCGTGTGCTGGCGCCGCCAATGGCGGCCGGCGTCATCGGTGGCATAGACTTCAAACTCGCCATTGACCGGATCGCCAAGCACCAGACCGCGCCTCGCATCCCAAAACGCGATGGCGTCGAAGAAGCCTCTAGGGTCGGTGGCTGAAAGCTGCAGCCGCCATGTGCCGCCACCATCGGTGGTGTGATAGACGCGCGACTCGGCGCCGCTGCCGACGCTCAGCAGCCAGGCTGTCTGCTGGTCGATGGCGTGGACGGCGCGGAAATCCAGTTTCTCACCGCCGCGAACCGTGCCGGATCGCCATGTGCCGCCGCCATCGGTGGTGACGAGCCAGGTGCCGGCCGTGCCGGCAGCCCAAGCCACGCGCGCGTTTACCACGCTGATGCCGCGCAGAGAAGCCGTGGTGCCGCTAGCCTGCCCGACCCAGGATTGGGCGGAGGCGGCGCCAGCCAGCAGAATCAAGGCCAGTCTCATTTCCAAGCGATTGTAATGGCGGAGAATTCCCTTTCGCAACCCTGGTGTCGGGACGCGACGGGTTGGCAGGCGAAAGCGCCTGCCCCACTATGCTGAAGATCAACATCAGGCGGCGGTGAGCAGGATAGGTTCGCCATGGGTGATGACGAGGGTGTGCTCATAGTGCGCGGACAGGCTTCCATCGGCAGTCGCAATCGTCCATTGATCGGGCTGCAGCCTGGCTTGCCCGTTGCCGGCGGCGATAATCGGCTCGATGGTGATCACCAATCCCTCAGTCAGACGAGCGCGGAATCGCCGATCGTGATAGTTGGGCACGACGGGTTCTTCATGGATGGTGCGGCCGACGCCGTGACCGCAGAGCTCCTTGATGACACTGAAGCCGGACGAGCGGACTTCGCGCTCGACGGCGCGGCCGATGTCATAGACGCGGTTTCCGGCGCGGGCAGCGGGCAGCGCCTGGCGGAAGGAGGATTCCGCGCAGGCGGCCAGCGCATCGGCGGCGGGGGAAACGCGGCCGGCTCGCACAGTCACCGCCGCGTCAGCCACGAAGCCGTCCTTCTGAGCGGTGACGTCGAGCTTCACGAGGTCGCCTTCGAGGATCGTGCGCGCGCCTGGAATTCCGTGAATGGCCTGTTCGTTGACGCTGATGCACGCGGTGCCGGGAAATCCGTAGACGAGAGCGGGAGAAGCATCCGCGCCGCAGCGGGCGAGCGCGGCGGCGCCGATCAGGTCCAGCTCGGCGGTGGTGATGCCGGGGCGAACGGCGGCCGCCATTTCATCCAGAACCATGCGCACGATTTTTCCGATGGCGCGCAGCTTCTGGAACTCAGTCCGCGATCGAATGGACATAGATACTCATTTCTCCGCAGCCATCGCATAGCTGGGGTGAAAATGACGGCATGCGAGGATATTTCGGGTTTGGCGGCGATTGATTTTCACGCGAATGGCGAGATTTCGGCAAGCACGGGCGGCTCCAACTTTGATACCCTCGTGAGAACTGAAGCGGAGCGATGGCTGGCGACCGGCTGGCTGGTTTCGGAGTGTGACACAAGCGGAGGCATGGGAGCGCCTCGCCGATCCGCAGTTTGGCGAAGGATGCAGCCGGCCCATGGGTTCTGCAGTCCCTGTCAACGGGGCGCAGGAGCGCCGGCGAGCTTGGAGAGTGCAATTCTGGAGGAGGATCCCATTGGACGCAAACGCCTGGCGGAATACTGCAGCTGAAGGGCTGACCGCGCGCCTTGCCTGCCCGGCGTGCGGCGCCCCGAGCGCGCCGACGCCGGAAGCCGCATGAATCCTGCAATCCCCCGCCGCCAACCGATGCGCCAACCCGGATTGGGTCTGAGAACCGCGACCTCCAGAGCCAAGTGATGCCTGAAGACTCCGAACAGATTGACCGCAGACATGCCATGCGGTTTCCGCTACAGGAGCCGGTGGAGTACCGCCTGATCCTGTCCAAGCGGTTTTCCATCGCCGGAAAAGGGCAGACACTCAACGTGGGGAGCGGCGGCATTCTGTTCAGCACGCAGCATCTGCTGCCGGTAGGCGCGATGATAGAGCTGGTTGTGGAATGGCCCGCGCGCATCGATGGGCTGCTGGCGATGAAGCTGGTGGTGGCGGGCAGGGTACTTCGCTCCGACCACCGGCAGGCGGCCGTCCGTCTGGAGAAGCATCAGCTGCGCGAGGTACGGACTGCGGACACCGTCTGAGAGCGGAAGGTGCTACCGTAATCCGTTGGTGTTCGCATGAAGATCCCTCTGCTGTTGTTGGCGAGCTGGGCCGTGTTTGCCGCCGAGCCTACGCTCGAGATCAAGCTGGATCAGGCAGGCTACCTGCCAGCAGCGCCCAAGATGGCGGTGGTGGCGGTTGACAAACCAGCGTCCATCTTCTTTGTCCGCCGATCCATCGGCAACGCGGACGTGTTTCACGGGAAGTTGGCGCCCGCCAGGCAGGATGCCGACTCCGGCGATGCGGTGCAGCTCGCCGATTTCAGCGCGCTCAAGGAACCGGGCGACTACTACCTCGATGTTCCCGGCGTGGGGCGAAGCTGGAAGTTCTCGATTGGCGAGAATGTCTACCGGCGTGCCTACTACCTGGCGATGCGGTCCTATTACGGGCAACGCTGCGGAACGGCGGTGGACCTGGGCCCCGAGTTCCCGGGCTTCCGGCACGACGCATGTCACCTGGACGGGGCGTGGCATGCCTCATCGGGCAAGACTGGCCGGCGCGTCTCGCAAGGCGGCTGGCATGATGCGGGCGACTACGGCCGCTACATCGTCAACTCCGGCATCTCGACCGGCACGCTGCTGTGGACGTGGGAGATGTTTGGCGCGCGCGTGAGCGCGGTCAAGCTGAACATTCCCGAGTCCGGCAACGGCACTCCCGACATGCTGAGCGAGATCAAATGGAACCTGGACTGGATGCTCTCGATGCAGGATGACGGTGGCGGAGTGTGGCAGAAACAAACGAGCGAGCGGTTCTGCGGTTTCATCATGCCGGAAAAAGACACGCTGGTAAGTTACGTGATCGGGACCGGGAAGGAACCGTACAAGAGTTCCTGCGCGACGGGCGACTTCGCGGCCGTGATGGCCATTGCGGCCCGCGCCTTCCGGCCGTTTGACCGCGCATACGCCGATCGCTGCCTGGCGGCTGCGCGCAAGGCCTGGGTGTGGTTGGAACGGAATCCGAACGTGATCTTCCGCAATCCTCCCGGCGTGAGCACCGGCGAATACGGCGACGCGGATTGCAGCGACGAGCGGCTTTGGGCGGCTGCCGAGCTGTGGCGCACGACGGGCGAGGGGCCGTACGAAAACTACTTTCTGGCGCACTACACGGAGTTCCACTTGGGACCGACCGCGCCGCCTGAGGGCTGGGCCAAGGTTTCGAACATGGCGTTGTGGACCTATGTGCTGGGCGGCGGGAAGAACTCAGCCGCAGTAGAGTCCATCCGGCACGAATCGGCGGCGGCGGCGGACCAGATCGTGGAGCGCACGGGCGCCAACGGCTACCGGATCAGCATGCAGCGGAGCGATTACGTTTGGGGCTCCAACGGCGTGGCGGCCAACTACGGCATGCAGTTGCTGGTGGCGAACGCGTTTCACGCCGATGCACGATACCGGCAGGCGGCGCTGGAGAATCTGCACTACCTGCTGGGCCGGAACACCTTTTCGCTCTCCTTCGTGACGCAGGTGGGCGAGCACCCCTACCGCCATCCACACCACCGGCCGAGCGCGGCCGATAACAACGCCGAGCCGTGGCCGGGCCTGCTGTCGGGCGGCCCCAATCCAGGCCGGCAGGACGCCGTGAGCCAAAAGCTGCCGGCGGGGCTGCCGCCGGAGAAGATGTATGTGGATGACGAAGGATCGTACTCGACCAACGAAGTGGCGATCAACTGGAATGCACCGCTGGTGTTTTTGCTGGCGGCGGAGCTGCCGGCGCGATAGCCGCTGCGGCCGTTTGCGGTGGATCGAGTGCGCCGCTAGTCGATCGACGCCATGGCTTCGGCAATCTCGCGGCCAGGATATTCGTAATCCTGCAGCTTGCCGGAAATGAAGTTTTCGTAAGCGGCGAGATCGAAATGGCCGTGGCCGCTGAGGCCGAAGAGGACGACCCGGCTGCGACCTTCCTCTTTCGCGGCCAGGGCTTCATCCACCGCGGCGCGAATGGCGTGTGCGCTTTCGGGGGCAGGCAGGATGCCCTCGGTGCGGGCGAACTGGACGGCGGCCTCAAACACAGGGATCTGGGTGTAGGCCTTGCCCTGGATGTGCCCCAACTGCACCAGGTGGCTGATGAGGGGCGAAGAGCCGTGATAGCGGAGCCCGCCGGCGTGGATGCCGGGCGGGACGAAATCGTGGCCCAAGGTGAACATCTTGACCAGCGGCGTGAGCTTGGCGGTGTCACCGTAATCGTAGGTGAACTTGCCGCGCGTGAGGCTGGGACAAGCGGAGGGCTCGATGGCGAGGATGCGCGGGCCCTTGCCGGCGAAGCGGTCGAGCACGTACGGCAGCGCGAGGCCGCCGAAATTGCTGCCACCGCCAAAGCAGCCGATGACCACGTCCGGCTCCTCGCCGGCCATCTGCATCTGCAACTTGGCTTCCTGGCCGATGACAGTCTGGTGCATCAGCACGTGATTGAGCACGCTTCCGAGTGAGTAGTTGGTATCCGCGTGAGTGGCGGCATCTTCCACGGCCTCACTGATGGCGATTCCGAGGCTACCGGGCGAATCGGGGTGCGCGGCCAGCACGGCGCGGCCGGCGTGGGTCTGTTCGCTGGGGCTGGCAAAGACCTCCGCGCCCCAGACGTGCATCATCATGCGGCGGTATGGTTTCTGATCGTAGCTGACGCGCACCATGTAGACAGTGCATTCCAGGCCAAACATCTGGCAGGCCAGCGAGAGCGCGCTGCCCCACTGCCCGGCGCCGGTTTCGGTGGCCAGGCGGCGGATGCCGGCGCGCTTGTTGTAATAAGCCTGCGCCACAGCTGTGTTGGGTTTGTGGCTGCCGGCCGGGCTGGTGCCCTCGTACTTGTAATAGATATGTGCAGGCGTGTCGAGCGCCTTCTCCAGACGGCGCGCGCGATAGAGCGGTGTGGCGCGCCACAGACGGTAGATATCCATCACCTCGCCCGGGATATCGATCAGCGGCTTGGGCGAAAATTCCTGCTCGATCAGCTCCATGGGGAAGAGGGGCGCCAGATCCTGGGGACCTAGCGGCTGATGCGTGCCGGGATGCAGAGGCGGGGCGAGCGGCTCCGGAAGCGACGGCAGCACGTTGACCCAAACCGCAGGGACCTGGCGGTCGGCAAGGAGGAATTTGGAGGCTTCGGACATGAAAGGCTTATTGTAATACGCCTTCCCGGTGTGCTCCGCGCCGCGACTGCGTTTGGTTACCATGTGACTTCATGTTCGATTGGAAACAAGACCCGCACCGGCGGCTGAACCCGCTAACCGGCGAATGGGTGCTGGTATCGCCGCATCGCACCCAGCGGCCGTGGCAAGGACAGGTGGAAGAGACCGCCAAGGTGGCGCAGCCGGCCTACGACCCGGCCTGCTACCTGTGTCCGGGCAACGCGCGCGCCGGCGGCGCCCGCAATCCGAGCTACACATCGACCTTCGTATTCGACAACGATTTCGCGGCGCTGCGGGCCGCGACGCCGCCGGACCGCTTCGACGACGGTGGACTGCTGGTGGCGCAAGGCGAGCCGGGCATCTGCCGCGTGGTGTGTTTTTCGCCGCAGCACAATCTCACGATCGCGCACATGGAGGCGGCTGAAATCCGGCCCGTGATCGACACCTGGGCCGAGCAATATCGCGAACTGGGCGCGCGCGAATCGATTCGCTACGTGCAGATCTTCGAAAACCGCGGCGCCATGATGGGTGCAAGCAACCCACATCCGCACTGCCAGATCTGGTCGAACGCGCACCTGCCAAACGAGGTGGCCAAGGAACAGGCGGCGCAACTGGCGTGGCGCCAGGCCCGCACGCGCTGCCTGATTTGCGATTACGCGGCGCTGGAAGGCTCACGCCGGGAACGGCTGGTGGACGAGAACGCTGGCTGGATGGCGGTGGTGCCGTTCTGGGCGGTGTGGCCGTTTGAGACGCTGGTGATGCCGCGGCGGCACACGGCTGCCATCGACGGCCTGGAAGATGCAGAGCGTGACGGCCTGGCGGACATCCTGAAACGCGTCACGGCGCGCTACGACCGGCTTTTTGCGGCGCCATTCCCTTACAGCATGGGCTTCCACCAAAGCCCCACCGATGGCGCGGCGCACGCGGAGTGGCACGTGCACGCGCACTTTTACCCGCCGCTGCTGCGCTCGGCCACGGTGCGCAAGTTTCTGGTGGGATATGAAATGCTGGCCGCGCCGCAGCGCGACCTGACGCCGGAAGCGGCGGCAGAGCGGCTGCGCGCGGTGTAACGGGCTTGTGGCACGGATCTCAAGCCGGCGATGCCGGGCAAGAAGACCCGTCGGCACGAATGCCGACGCGGCACGCAGGAGTGCGTACGCCACGGAGCGGGCCAGTGTGGCAAACCGCTCCCTGACGGTCGCGGCTCTGAAGGAGCGGCGGTGAGGGAGCGGGGGCGGCGCTTACGGAATCACGCCGTGGAGGGCTTGCTTGGCGAATTCGCCGGACGGGTTCAGGGTGTAGTTCCAGTCGCTGATCAACGTCGGACCCCACTCGGGATCGAAGCACCAAACCATCCAACTAATGCCCTTGCTCTCCAGGTAGGTGATGATGGAGTGCCCGTACGGAACCTGGCCGGCGACTCCGGCCGCCGGCGCCTGGAATCCGCCGAACTCGGTAGCGACCACTGGGTACATGGCAGCGGCGAAACCGAAGTCTTCATCCCATTTGGACTCCCACGGACGCTGCCGCTTGTTGGCGTAGGGATGAACCACGTAGCCAACGCCCTCGGCCGCGATAGGGCTGAGGATCAGCGGGGTCAGATCATAGGCCCAATCGAAACCGGCGACCAGCGGGATCGCCTGCGCGCGGTTGGCACGAATGATGGCGATCAGGTTTTCATTGATCTTCTTCCAGTCGTCCCAGGAGACCGGGCCAAGCTGATTGCGAAACGTGGTGGGCTCATTGAACAGCTCAAAGAACGCCACCGTGTTGTGTCCCGCGAAATGGCGGGCGATGGTGCGCCAGAACTGGTTGGTTTCCTGGAGAGAAGTATCGTACATGGGATCCTGGAAGACGCCAGTGGAGAGGTTGCCGATGGAATGCCAGTCGAGGTCGACATACATCCCCAGGTCGGTGCACCATTCCACCGCCTGGTCCAGGAGCTTCAGATACTCAACCGGCGTGCGCTCCCGCCAGGCGACCGGGTGGATGGGGATGCGCACCACGTGGGCGCCCATCTCCTGCACTTTGACGAAGTGCTCGCGGTTCCAGTGGCCCTGCATTTCCAGTTTGTCGGGATCGGAGATGGAGAGGCCGCGGAAGAGCACTGTCGCCCCCTGCGGGTCGACG